>JAAXZP010000063.1 GCA_012719815.1 Christensenellaceae bacterium | reverse complement strand
GACAGCGCCGATATCATACCGTTCCTGCCCTACCTGCTGCAGGATTTGTGGGAGCTGGGCAGCTCGGGCTCGGAAATGGCGGATCTGCTCCGCCGCAATGTATCCATAACTCCCGGCTTCGCCGCGCTGGACCTGGGCTGCGGCAAGGGCGCGGTATCCGTCGCGCTGGCGTCACGGCTCGGCATACGCACGAGGGGCATCGACATCATGGAGGCTTTCATCCGCGCCGCAAAACAAAAAGCCGCGGAGTACGGCGTGAGCCATCTGTGCGAATTCGTCACGGGCGATATCAAAAAAGCGGTGCTGACTGAGCGCGGATATGCCCTCGTGATATACGGCGCTGTGGGCGCTGTGCTGGGCACGCGCGCCGAGATACTGCGCGCCTTAAAGTCCGCCGTCAGGCCGGGCGGGTACATACTGCTGGACGACGCGTACCGCCCGGACGATACCGAACCCCCGCTTTCCGGCGAATACCTCACGTTTGAAGAATGGCGTGCGCTGATTGAGCAGGCGGGGCTATCGCTCATCGCGCTGTCCGACGCGCCGGAGCGTCCCGACGACGACGCGCGCGACTTCGAGTGCATCCGCAGGCGGGCGCAGGAACTGACAGCAGCCTACCCGCAGCACCGCGACCTGTTTGAGCGCTACGTTAAGAGCCAGCGGGACGAATACGACGACCTGGCGGAAAAAATCGTCGGTGCGGTGTTCCTGCTCAAAAAGCCGGAGTAACCACCTTGGGTGCCCTGTAAATTATTACAATTATAGAGTTAACAGCGTTTACCTTGAGCGAGGGGCTCTGTTTTTCTTTTTCCGTAATACCCACGGCAGAGTGCTTTTTCCATAGATATTCCGTTCAGGTATGCTTCTCCGAAATCTGGATCCCGCTTGACTTTTTCCAAATTGATGCAGTAATATAAGTATAGGCATAGACTGACCGCCGGTACGCACACCTTCCGGTGAAGCCCCGGTCTGGAACGGCAGTTCTATGCCATTTTGATTTACAGGTATATCCGCATAGGCGCAGGCGATGGGAATTCCGTCAGGAGTTAATATCTCTTAGATGCTGCAAGTGGATACCGATATGGCCAATCCCCAAAATTACGACGGAAACCATCAACCAGACCACTTTCCCATAAATCCCGAGGAAAAAGAAGGCAGCAACCGGCAATGTCGCTCCCGCAACGGGAATGCCCCAAAGACTGCTATAAAAATCTTTCAGCTGCCTTTTGCTTCTGAAGTAGCGTATCCACCAATACTCATACAGAACCATCAGCGCAAATGCCGCAATCAGCCAGAAACTCCAGGTCGTCCATCCGTGAATATTATAGTCGGAAAATATAAGGGCTATGCAGGTGACACAAACCTGCCCTGCCCGTTCAAAAATGACCAGTGTTCTGTTTTCATTCTGATTGGTATATCCTTCGGGTTTGTATTTCGCCCATATTATGTTGGGTACTGCCAGCATCAGCAGGAAGACCAATCCAACGTAAGAGAACCCGAAATGCCCCATATGTCTCCCCCGAGCCTTCAAATTAATCAGCTGGCATCGACCGGCAATTGGAGCCTGGCAGAGCCAGCCGCTATCGGGTCTATTTTTATGCAGATAAATTACGCTTGCAGCTTCTCCAGCGCGGCGTTCTTTTTGCGCCAGTATGCCGTGGGCGCTTCGCCGACCGACCTCGGTCGGAACGCGTCCACCATCGCCTGCTCCTCCGCCGCCGCGCGCGCGGCAAAAGCGCGCAGTTCGTCGCTGCCCGCGCCTTTGTCCGTCAGCGCCTGCTCCTCCGCGAGCCAGCGCTCTTCCAGCCTGTCGCGGTGCTCCCGCAGCGCCTCTGCGTCCACCTGCCCGGCCAGCACGCCGCGGTGCAGCATCTCCCGCTCCAGCCAGTACCGTTTGGCGTCCGTCTCGTCGGCAAACACCGGCGCGCCGGAATCTATCCCGAAGAACACCGGCTTGAACGCGGAAATGCACGGCGTGGACGCAGCCGTCACCCACAGCGTCGCCGGGGCGTTCTTCCTCAGCCGCGCCACCAGGCTGCCCGTCGTGTGGTCGCCGATGACGCCGCCCGCGTGCATGCACACGCTGCGCACGCTGCCCCTGGGGAATATCTTCGCCGCATCGCGCGGGTCGTGGCTGCGCAGCGCCGCCATCATGTCCGGCGCGTTGCCTGGCGCGATGGAACACGATGCCCCCATGCGCAGTTTGGAGCCGGAGAAGTGCGTATATACCGGCTCGGTGAGCCGCTTCGCGAAGTTAAAACCCGGCTCTACCCCGCCGCGCATCGTGTGCTCCGTGCCGATGGTCAGCCGGTTGGATATCGCGCGGAAACCGTCCACGCGCGCCGCCGCCCAGCGCCGCCCGGAGGTTTCCAGCACGTACGCCTCATCCGGGTCCGCGACGAGAAAACTGTTGTCGTAGTAGAACGGGTGGTCGAAGCCGCAGTTTCCGCCCTGCCCGTACTGCTCCAGCAGCGCGGTCATCAGCTCCACCGCGGCTTTCGCGGTCGTGCAGCGCTCCAGCGCCAGCCGCAGCATATCCATGCCGAGCAGCGCGTCCGGGCCGCGCCTGGCCCGCGTAAACACCGCCTCGTTGCCGATGGCCACGCCCGCCTCGTTGACGCCCATCTCCGCGCCCCATATCCAGGACGGCTTGCACAGAATCGTTTCCAGCGTGTGCGCCGCCTGCGGTATCGTGATATACGTCAGCCGCACCGTGCTGCCCGCCGGATGATCCATCGCGGGCACGCGCACCACCAGATGCGGCTCGTTGGGGCTCCTGTCGCTGTTCTTGGCGAACAGCATGTCTCCGCCCGTGTACTCAGGCGTTGCAACCAGCGTATCACACATGGGTAACACTTCCTTTTAACAACATTATGTCATTACAATTTAGCCGATGTCCTGGAAGTCTACTTTTTGGAACACTTCCCCTAGAGGGTGAACCGTCAATGAGATTGTCTCTAATAACCTATTACTTTACAAATTGGCTTTTTAAGAGAATATCCAAATATAGAGTATCATTTTGTACAGTAGCTTTTATGTGATTACTTAAATTTGGTATATCTCTCTCGATTGTTGACTTCCACAAATTCCTATCGTAATCGTAAACCCTCATCAGATTGTCAACATCAAAAATTGCCGGAGTTCCTTTCGCCCGAATCAGAGCAACCTTTTTCCTGAATGCAATTGCTAGTCCCAATTCAAACAGTACATTAGGGTTATGCTCCGTAAGGTCTGCCAATATAATTTCAGATTTATAAATATCGCTCACTATAGTGCTATGTATTACATCACTGCCTGACCGATTTGCTGTCCTAGCTATAAATCCAGCATCCGCCGCCGCAGGAACAATTAAACTATTATATACCTCTTCAAAGTAACCACGAGGATATTCATCAGTCTTTTCAGTGAATGGCATTATTACAAATAATACATTTGAGTTACTACTTTCACTTTCAATAGCTATTCTATTTTGAGAGCTAGGAGAAACTATATAAGAACGGCTTGCTGTACAACAACCCTTTTCATCCAACAGTTTTAAATTATCTTTAAATATTACCAAGAAATCTTCGTGTAGCGCGCTATCTATATAAAATGTCTCACGAAGGGTATTACATAAATATTTATCCTCTGGTAAGTTTCTCCCTTGATTATAATATTCGTAAACGCTTTTAAAAACTTCGATGTTGAGAAAAGCTTGCAAGATACATTCTCTTTCTTCATCAGGAGATTCGGGAAATACCAACTTACGTCCAAGTGATGTCAATTCTATTGATTTTGCCCGACTCGTACCAGTTGTAAATCCATAATCACGAGATGCAGATGTTAAATAAAAGAATGAATTACTTGCTGAAGAAATTTCCATTACCTCAGCTATATTTTCTGGAGCCCAAGGATTACCCGCGTTTTTCTCTTCAAGTACTTTAGGAATTTTCATAGCTTCTCTAATTGAATATGCGGGAAAAGCTCGAACCGGCTTCATTGTTCGTATTTTCTTTTTTCCAGAAGATTCGGTATTTTCTGCCGCATCAATTGATATTTCAATCGCTCCATTTTTGGAATTATCTATCTTGTCCACAATTGTCCCTCCTAAATACATATATGTAAAATTATACTATATTTAAGAAGTATAATCCATGTTGTCCGAAAAAATATAGCTTTTTTTAGCTTTTGTACTTGAATTATTCCCCTAAGATTTACCACAGCATCGCAAACATCGACGCCCCCACCGCCGTCAGCAAACCGGCCGCCACGATGGCAAGGCTGCTCATCGCGCCCTGCACCTCGCCGATTTCCAGCGCCTTGGCCGTTCCCAGCGCGTGCGACGACGTGCCGATGGCCAGCCCCACCGCCACCGGGTCCTTGATGCGCACCAGGCGGCAAAAGCCCTGCGCCGTCACGTTGCCGAGAAGGCCGGTGATGAGGATGACCGCTACGGTGATGGCGGGCAAGCCGCCCAGCTCCTCCGACACGCCGAGGCCGATGGCCGTCGTGATGGACTTGGGCAGCAGCGTCACGTACTGCCGGTGCGTCAGGCCGAACAATACCGACAGCCCCAGCACGCTGATGAGACTCGCCAGCACGCCCGCCAGCAGCCCAAACACCACGGCCTTCCTGTATGCCTTAAGCAGTTGGAGCTGCTTGTACATCGGTATCGCAAGGCACACCGTCGCGGGTGTCAGCAGATACGATATGTATTTGCCGCCCTCGTTGAAGCTGGCGTAGTCGATGTCGAACAGCAGCAGCACGCCGATGGTGACGATTATCGCCACCAGCAGCGGGTTCACGAAGTCCGTCTTGGTTTTCTTCTTCAGCCACACGCCCAGCGCGTATGCCGCCAGGCTGAGCACAATCCCGAAGTATATCGAATTCACGAAAGCGTCTTTCATTTCCCGTCACGCTTACCCTTTTTCATCGCCAGCTGCGCCGTCCAGCCCGTGGCCGCCACCACGATATACGTCGTCACCACGGCAATCACGACCAGGGGCACCAGCATCGCCTGAAGCTCCCCCCATGCGGTAATCAGCCCCACCGCCGCGGGTATGAACAGCACCGGCATGATCTCCAGCAGAAACGCGCCGGTTTCCTCCACGTGTTCCAGCCTGATGACGCGCAGCTTCAGGCACGCCAGCATGATGATAAGCCCGTATATGCCGGCCGGTATGGGCAGCGGGATGATGATGTGCATCAGCTCTCCGGCAAGCGTTACCGCCATGATCACCGCCGCCTGAAACAGATACTTCATGGTAATAAACCCCTGTTGTGATTATACGGCTATTATAGCATCTATCGGGCGTTAAGCCTACCGGGGCGAGGGGTGACTTTTGCCTCACGGGGCAGTATAATATCTGCGGGCATCTGCCCCTAAACTGTTGTCAGGAGCAGCCATGAAGAAAGACCGAGCCGCGCGCGGCGCCGGCCGCCAGTTCATATCGTACTACCGCCCGCACAGGGGCCTTTTCGCGCTGGACATGGCGTGCGCGCTGATGATCGCCGCCATAGACCTGTCGTTCCCCGTCGTGTCGCGGTACGCAATGACCAGCCTGCTGCCCGGCAAGCAGTTCGGCGTGTTCTTCGCCGTGATGGGCGCGCTGGTGCTGGCGTACCTTCTGCGCGGCGTGTTTGAGTACATCGTCACCTACTGGGGGCACACGCAGGGCGTGCGCATGGAAGCCGACATGCGGCGCGACCTGTTCACGCACCTGCAGAAGATGTCGTTCAGCTTTTTCGACAGGCACCGCACCGGGCAACTGATGTCCCGCATGACCAACGACCTGTTTGAAATCACAGAACTCGCGCACCACGGCCCGGAGGACCTGCTTATTTCGCTGGCCACAATACTGGGCGCTTTCGCCGTGATGCTGACAATCAGCTGGCCGCTGGCGCTTGTGCTCATCGTGCTGGTGCCGGTGGGCGTGGCATTCGTGCTGCTGCTGCGCCGCCGCATGATGTCCGCATCCCGTCAGCTCAAGGAGAAAACCGCGGGCATCAACGCCGGGCTGGAATCCAGCATATCCGGCGCGCGCGTGGCCAAAGCGTTCACCAACGAAGACTACGAGGTGGAAAAGTTCACCGAGAACAACGAGCGTTTCAAGCGGTCCAAGAGCGACTTCTACAAATCCATGGGCATTTTCCTCTCCGGCATGGGCGTGTTCACCAACCTGTTTTCCGACGCCGTGATCGCGGTGGGCGGCGGCCTCATCATGTCGGGCCGGTTCGACTACGTGGGCCTTGTGACGTTCACGCTGTACGTGGGCATATTCCTGCAGCCCATCCGGCGGCTGACGTCGTTCATGGAGGCGTTCGCAGCGGGCGCGGCGGGCTTTTCGCGTTTCCGCGAGCTGATGGCCGAGCAGCCGGAGATCGCCGACAAGCCGGGCGCTGTTGAACTTACGAACATCAAGGGGCGCATCGCCTTTGAGAACGTCAGCTTCTCGTACAACGACCACACGCGGGTGCTCAAGGACCTCTCCCTCACCATCGAGGCGGGTAAGACGCTGGCGCTGGTGGGCCCCTCGGGCGGCGGCAAGACCACGCTGTGCCACCTGATACCGCGCTTTTACGAGACGGACAGCGGCCGCATCACCATCGACGGCCACGACATCCGGGACGTCACGCTGCTGTCGCTGCGCCGCAACATCGGCATCGTGTCGCAGGACGTGTTCCTGTTTGCGGGCACCGTGCGCGAGAACATCCGCTACGGCCGCATCGACGCGACGGACGAGGAGATCATCGAAGCGGCCAAAAAGGCGGAAATCCACGACGCCATCATGGAGATGGAGCACGGCTACGATACGCAGGTGGGCGAACGCGGCGTGCGGCTGTCCGGCGGACAGAAGCAGCGCATCGCCATCGCGCGCATATTCCTCAAGAACCCGCCCATCCTGATACTGGACGAGGCGACATCCGCGCTGGATACCGTGACGGAAGCGCGCATACAGCAGAGCTTCGAGGAACTGGCCAGGGGCCGCACCACCATCGTGATCGCGCACCGGCTGTCCACGGTCAAAAACGCCGACGAAATCATCGTGATCGACGAGGACGGCGTCGTCGAGCGCGGCACGCACGAGCAGCTGCTTCAGAAGGGCGGCATGTACGCGCAGCTGTACCACAGCCAGTTCAGGGAATAGCGTGGCAATATAATAAAGCCCGGCGTACCGGCTTTTTTCATCTTGTCAGCTTTCAAACATCTGTGCCGCATCGCGCATACTTTTTATGACCTTCACGCCGAACGGGCACCGCTTTTCGCACGCGCCGCATTCGACGCACGCCGACGCTTTTGCGTCCAGCGCCGCATAGCTTTCCCGAATCGCCGCGGTCATACCGATTCTGCCCTCGTCCAAAAGCCGCGTTACGCCGGCTACGTTGATATGCCTGGGGCAGGGCAGGCAGTGGTTGCAGTACAGGCAGCTTTTCTCCGCCGCGCCGATATGCCCGTATATGCCGGTGAAATCGCGCTCTACTTCCGTGGCGTCGCAGTACGCGACCGCCTCCTCGATCTCCTCCACCGAGCCCGCGCCGATGAGAACGCTGCTCACCGCCGGCCGCGCGAGCGCGTAATGGATACACTGATTCACCGTCATGGGCACCTTGAACGGCGAGGTTTCCGCGCGCAGCAGCCGCCCCGCGCCCAGCGCCTTCATCACGGTGATGCCCACGTCCTTCTCTTCGCACAGCGCATACAGCCGGGCGCGGTCCGCGTCGATGTTCAGGTGGTCGGGAATATCGTCGTTTTCGAAAATGTCGTTGATGTCCCTCCTGCCGTACACCAGGTCGAAAGACGGGTTGATGCTGAACATCAGCACCGAAAACAGGCCGGTTTCCACCATCTGCATCGCGACGGCAGGGTCGTGGGAGCTGACGCCCAGCATGCGGAAGCGCCCCTCATTTTTGAGCTTTAGCATGTAGTCCAGCACGCCGCTCTCCTGCGCCTGTTTCCAGTCCTCCGCCGTGTCCACGTAGTGCAGCATGCCGATGTCGATATAGTCCGTCTGCAGCCGCTCGAGCAGGTCCTCCAAAAAGAGCTTGCTCTTGCCTAAGTCGCGCGTTCTTGCGTACTGGCCGTTTTCCCAGACCGAGCAGACATGCCCCTGTATGATCATGTCCCCGCGCCGGCCCTTGAGCGCCAGGCCGATGTTCGTCCGGACTTCGGGATTGGACATGAATATGTCGAGTATGTTGACACCCAGCTCCATGGCCCGGTGCAGGGTGCGGATCACCGTGTCCCTGTCTGTGTATTCCAGGTATTCGCCGCCCATGCCCACCGCGCTGACCTTGATGCCGCTGTTCCCCAGTTCCCTGTATTCCATGGGTGCCCTCCTCCAGCCTTGATCTGTATACGTTTGATTATAGCACACGGCTTCCAGCCATTCCAGCCTTTAGCAGCGGGAAAAATGGGCATCACAAAAGGCCGGCCTTTTGTGGCCGGCTGCGGAGAAATTGCAGGGTTATGCCAGCATGTAGTTCAGCGACCAGATGACGCTGTGCTTGTCCTCCACCACGGCGTGGAGCGCGCCCCAGTCCGTCTTCTGCAGCTCATACCGGACGCCGCCGTCCTCCTTGAGCGCGTTATACATCCAGTTGAGCTCGGCCTCCGTCTCCGTTTCAATCACCAGCCCGACGCTGCCGTACACCATGTCCCCGGCGTAGCTGAACTTGTCGTGGAAAAACAGCACCAGGTCGGGCTTGATGTGCAGCTCCGCGTGCATGATTTCCCCGCTCGGCGTTTTCCTGATGTTCTTCAGCTCCCCGCCGAACACCTTTTGGTAATACTCCAGCTTCTTCGCGCAGTCGTCCAACGTGATGTCGGGTGTGATCCTTTTCATATGAGGCTCCTTTCATGACGGTTTCAGATGCCTATTTTGCGCAGAAGCCCGCATAATATGCGTCACACCCGAAAAGTGCGATATTGAAAGCCTCTATTCCCAGAATCCTATCTGCCCCGGCGTTTTTGGGACACGCCGCTCGGTCACCCTGTCCT
>JAAXZP010000062.1 GCA_012719815.1 Christensenellaceae bacterium | reverse complement strand
CTACCGACATCGAGGAAGCGTTCCTCGCCGGACAGGCGGCGGTGAAAGCTGCGGTGGAAGGCAAGACCGACCTGATGGTGGCATTCGAGCGCGCGCCGGGCAAGGAATACAAGTGCAACATCAAGCTGGTCGGGCTGCATGAAGTCGCCAACAAGGAGAAAAAGGTGCCCGACGAGTGGATACTGCCGGACGGCCAGGGCGTTACGCAGGACTACATCGATTACGCGCTGCCTCTGATTCAGGGCACGACGACTCTGCCGTTTGAAGACGGCCTGCCGCGTTTCGCAAAGCTGAAAAAGGTTCCAGCGAAGTTCTAAGCGCCGGCGAACCGGCAGTCAAAGACGGGTGCATCCGGGCTGTCCGTATGGCAAGGCTTACGGGCAGCCTTTTCTTTTAACGGGATGTGGAGGCAATGGCGGTGGCTCAAAAGTATCAAGGCGACGTGGAAGCGATTCTGGCCAGGCGCTATGACAACGGCTGGGATTACTGGACCACGCCCGATAAGCGGCTGCTCAAAGACTCGCCGTTTTCGGCCCTCGGAAGCGCGAAGATGCTGCTGGAGCTGGGCATGGAGCCGTCCGAACCGATATTAAAGGAAGTGGCGGAATTGATATTCGGCGCGTGGAAGGAAGACGGGCGCTTTATAACTGTACCCGCAGGGGGCGATATGCCCCTGCCAGACCATCCATGCCGCCAACGTGCTTTGCCATATGGGATATGCCGCCGGCAGCCGGCTCCGCAAAACTATTGAGCATCTCCTCGAAATACAGCACAGCGACGGCGGCTGGCGCTGCAACAAATTCTTTTTCGGGTGAGGCCCGGAAACGGAGTTTTCCAATCCCGGCCCCACGCTGACCGCGCTTGACGCCTTCCGGTTTACGGAATATCTCAACAAGGAACCGGCGCTGGACGGGGCAGCGGCGTTTCTGTTGGACTACTGGGAAACCCGCATGCCGCTGGGGCCGTGCCACTACGGCATCGGCACGCTGTTCATGCAGGTGGAATATCCTTTCTCGAGTTACAACCTGTTTGCTTACGTCTATGTGCTGTCTTTCTACGACGCCGCGAAAAAGGGCCCGCGGTTTCTTTGACGCGCTTGAGACGCTGAAAAGCAAGCTGTCGGACGGCAAAATCGTCGTCCAGCGGGTCAACCGAAAGCTGGAGGGCCTGTCATTCTGCCGCAAGGGGGCCGTCAGCGAACTGGCCACCCGGCGTTATCAGGAAATATTGGACAATATCAGCTGACGTTATCCGGTTTCGCAGGCAAACGAGGCTAATAGCCTCAAAAAAGCCTGCATTTTTATTAATAGCCGGCTTTCTTAACATACCTGACTATTCAATAAATGATCTTGCTCCGTGTGTTCTTGGCTTTCACTTCCTCAAATAAGTTATTCATTACATGCATAGGCATGAAGACCACTCTTATTTTTGTAAATGATAATGAAAAATGAAAAAAATATATGCCTGATGTATTGATAAAATTATAATTTGTGCTATCATATATTTAAGGAAACGGCATTATTATCCCATAATAGCGGGCGGTATTGTTATTGACCGCATTTTGCAGCACTCTCGGAAATTTCAAAAACAAAAATGAAAAGAGAATACGGAGGATATGTTCTATGATGGATCATAAGGTTGTAATCGGGTATGCGCCGACGCGCCGCAGGATTTTCAGCGTAGAAGACGCGCTAAAATATAAAAAGATTATTTTCGAGCGCATGCAGTCTTTTAACATCCCTAACCTGGAGATCGTCGATATTGAGGATATCAATGAGGAGGGGCTTCTGCGCTGTGCCGAGGACGTTGGCCCCGTTGTGGAAAAGTTCAAGGCGAAAAAAGTGAATGCGCTGTTTATCCCGCATTGCAATTTCGGCTCAGAGCACAGCTGCGCAAAAGTCGCCCGCGAACTGGGCGTGCCCGTGCTGCTCTACGGCCCCCGGGATGAGGCGCCCCTTCCGGACGGCAGCCGCCTGCGCGACTCGCAGTGCGGCCTGTTTGCTACCGGCAAGGTGCTCAGACGCATGCGGGTTCCCTTCACGTATATTCCCAACTGCCGCGTGGAGGATGAAACCTTTGAAAAAGGCTTCCGCACATTTGTCGCTGCCGCAAACGTTGTAAAAGAATTCCGCAGGGCGCGCATTTTGCAGATTTCAACCCGCCCGGCTGATTTCTGGACCATGATGTGCAACGAAGGCGAACTTCTGGAACGCTTTGGCATTCAGATCTTCCCGATATCCATGACGGAGCTGACCCACAAGGTGCGTGAACTGGAGGCAAACCCCAATGCCGAAGTGGAAGAGACCGTCCGCTATATTAAAGAGAATATGGAGGTCTGCGTACCGGATGCCGATGTGACCCGCGTCGCGTGCCTGAAGACCGCGATGAAAAGCTTTGCGCTGGCGAACGAGTGCAACGCCATTGCGATTCAGTGCTGGGATTCGTTGCAGATGGAACTGCATTTGATGCCGTGCTGCGCAAACGCGCTGCTCACGGAAGAAAACCTGCCTGTGGCATGCGAGACGGATATTCATGGCGCCATCACCGCCATCATGGTGCAGGCGGCCGGCATGGGCAGGACGCCGAGCTTCTTTGTGGATTGGTCCGTGCGCCATCCGGAAAACGAAAACGGCGAACTGCTGCAGCATTGCGGCCCGTGGCCCATTTCGCTTGCGAAGGGCAAAGCCAAGCTGGACCGGCCCTTTGCTTTCCCTGAGCACTGCCCGGGTTCCGTTGTGTCGGAAATCCGCGGCGGCGAAATCACGCTGGCGCGTTTCGACGGAGACGGCGGCGAATATGGCATGCTGCTGGGCACGGCGACGGGCATCGAAGGCCCCAGGACTCAGGGGACCTATCTGTGGGTGGAAGTGCCCAACTGGCCCAAGGTGGAAAGCATGATCGTCAAGGGTCCGTATGTACACCATGCCGTCGGCATCCACGGCAACCTGCTGCCGGTGCTGCTGGAGGCACTCGCTTACCTGCCGGGCGTGCGCGCGGATTTCTATGATGAAGACCAGCGCCGCCAGGCTGAAAACTATCTTTTCTGACCGTTTGAAAGAATCGGGATAAGAGATGTTGCGCAGGTTCGGAGGCGTTCCGGCCTGCGCAAAGAATTTTTATTCCTTTGTTTGAGGTGAAACGATGCTGCTTATGGGTGTTGCCGTCGGCACGACCGGCGCAAAAGCCGCCGTCTTTACGCCGGAAGGCGAGCTCAAAGGATACGGTTTCCGGGAATACGGGGTGATATCGGAGCGGCCGGGTTATGCGGAGCAGGATGCGCAGGAAGTGTTTGCGATTGCAAAAGAGGTCATCAGGGAGGCTGCGGTGCAGGCGGGCGGAGAGGTGGCCGCGCTGTCGCTGTCCGTGCAGGGGGACGCCGTCATTCCGGTGGACGCGGCGGGCAGTGCGCTTTCCCGCGCGCAGCTGGGCATGGATTACCGGGCCAAAGACATGCTGGCGGATGTGGAGCGGAAAATGCCGGCGCGTACGCTTTTTCAGAAGACGGGCATGCGGCCGCACCCGCTCAACGCCTTTATAAAAATGCTTTGGGTCAAGGAAAACGACCCTGCGCTTTACGCGCGTACCTACACGTTTACGACTTATGCGGACTATATCTTAAAGCTTCTGGGCAGCGACGGGTTTGTGATCGACAGGACGATGGCGTCGCGCACCATGTGTATGGACGTGCATACGCTGGAGTGGTCGGATGAGGTGCTGGACGTTTTCGGTTTTGATAAGGCGAAGCTGAGCAAAGCCGTGTACTCCGGCGAAATCGTCGGCGAGGTGCCGGATGCGCTTGCCGAAGAACTGGGGCTGAAGAAAGGCTGCAAGCTGGTGGCGGGCGGGCACGATCAGACCTGTGCGGCGCTCGGAGCCGGAATTGTGGAGCCAGGGCTGGCGCTGGATTCTCACGGCACGGCGGAGGTAATATCCACTGCCATTGACGGCGTGCGGGTGGGGGACGATATGTTTACGGGCTATTATCCCTGCTATGCGCACGCTGCGAAAGGGCTGTATTTTACGTTTGCGCTCAACCATACGGGAGGCATACTCCTCAAGTGGTTTGCGGAAAACTTTTGCGAGGGAGACGGCGTGCGGGCGCAGCAGGCGGGGCGCAGCGTTTATACCGAGCTCTGCCTGCATTTGGATGCGGAGCCTTCTCCCGTCATGCTCATTCCTCATCTTAACGGCAGCGGAACGCCTACCTGCTAGCTTTCTGCAAAAGGCACGCTACTGGGATTGACGCTTAACACCACGCGGTATGATGTTGCCAAAGCGGTTCTTGAGGCGCTTGCCTTTGAGATGCGCCTGAATATGGACGCGCTGAGGCAGACGGGAATAGACGTCCGCTCTTTAAGGTGCGTCGGCGGCGGAGCGCGCTCCGAATTTACGCTGCAGAACAAGGCGGATTGCATGGGCGTTCCGGTTGCGACGCTGCAGACGCGGGAAGCTGCCTGCCTGGGCGCGGCAATGCTGGCGGGCATTGCGCTAGGCGTTTATAAAAATGCCTCCGACGCTGTGCAAGCCGTTGTGAAAACCGCGCGCGTGTTTGAACCGGATATGAGGCGCGCCCGGCTGTACTCCGAGCGTTATGCCCAATATCGCGCGTACGAGGCGCTTTCGCGCAGCCTGTACCGCTGACATTGTCCGCCGATACAGCGCTTCTTCCCGTTTTGCGGAAAGGTGACCGGCAAAAACGCAATAAAGAACGGCATCCCGGAAAACCAGGGATGCCGTTCTTTATGTAGCTGTTCACTCGTACTTGCGGGTGAGCGCGGAGAGCGTTTTGAACTGGTCTTTCAGCTGGACGTACAGCTGTTTATAAAGTGCGAAATACTCCATGTACAGCTCGTGCGTGCGCGGGTCCGGCTCCATCGGGTCTATGTATTCCGCGCGCTCGCGCGCAATGGCGTAATCCTTAATCAGCCCTGCGCCTTTTGCCGCAAGCAGGCAGTCGCCATAGGGCGCTCCGGCGCGGTTTTTGACAAGCACGGTGGGGAGGTTGAATACGTCAGTTATAATCCGGCGCCACAGTACGCTTTTTGCGCCGCCTTCGTTGAGCACAAGCGGTGTGTTGATATGCCTGATATGCGGGGAAAGAGTTTCGAACGAATGATACAGCGCATAGGCGACGCTTTCCATCATGGCGCGCACGATGTGCCCTTTGGTGTGCCTTAGCGAAAGGCCGAAAATGGTGCCTTTCGCGTCCGCGTCCCAGATTGGTGTCCGCTCGCCCATCAGGTAGGGCAGCACGACTAGGCCTTCGCTGCCGGGCGGAATCCGGTCCGCTTCGCGGTTGAGCAGGTCGTATGCGTCCATGCCGGTCAGCGATTGCGTGGCGAGCTCCAGATGCGAAAACTGGTCGCGGATATAGCGTATCAGCACGCCGCCCGTCAGAGTGGTGGGCACAACGATGTAGGTGCCGGGCACCGTGTATTCAAAGTTGATCATGGTCGGCAGAAAATCCGGCTCGCT
>JAAXZP010000061.1 GCA_012719815.1 Christensenellaceae bacterium | reverse complement strand
TGGACCACGCGGTGGCAGGGGATGAGTATGGGCAGCGGATTGCATTTCATCGAGGTGCCTACGGCACGCATGGCGAGCGGATAGCCCGCCGCCAACGCTACGTCGCCGTAGGTGGCTACGCTGCCGTAGGGAATCGCCATGGTGGCGCGGTACACCGCCTGCCGGAACGGCGTGCTGGGCACCAGCATCGGCAGGTCGAAGCTGCGCCGCTTCCCATCCAGGTATTCCGCCATCTGAATGGCGAAGGGGAGGGAATCGTCGGTGACGACGCCTGCTTCCACGGATTCATCAGGAAACAGCACGCGGCGGATCACGCCGTCTTCATATATGGCAGTAAGGACCCCGAACGGCGTTGGGGCATGGCAGGCAACACGCATAACGGCCTCCGCAAATATGATGGTGCTATTATAGCACACGCGGGAGAGGGGAGGCCAGTGAGGGCTCGGACGCGCATCTTAGTGCAAAGCGCAGGAATGAAAAAACCGGCGGAGAAATTCCGCCGGCTTCTGATGTTCGCAGGAATGAGGTTATTTGAGCTCCGCCGTTGCGCCGACTTCTTTCAGCTTGGCGACCATGTTCTCGGCCTCTTCCTTCGGAACGGCTTCCTTCAGCGTGCTGGGAGCACCGTCGACAACGTCCTTGGCTTCCTTCAGGCCCAGGCCGGTCAGCTCGCGGACGACCTTGATGACCTTGATCTTCTCGGCGCCGACTTCCTTCAGGATCACGTCGAACTCGGTCTTCTCTTCCTCAGCGGCAGCGGCAGCGCCAGCAGCGGCAGCGGGCGCACCAGCAGCGGCCACGGCCACGGGAGCAGCGGCGCTCACGCCAAACTTCTCTTCGATCGCTTTGATGAGCTCGGCGAGCTCAAGCACTGTCATTTTCTCAATAGCTTCCAAAATTTCCTGATGAGTCATTTTTCTATCCTCCAAAATTCGTTTTTTATTATTGGTTGTTGCGGCTTAAATTCAAGCCTCTTTCTGTTCCTTTACTGCGTTAAGCGCATATGCCAGCTTGCAAATGATGCCGGACAATGTTCTGGCAAGGCCGGCAATCGGGGCGTTGAGCGTACCCGCCAGCTGTGCCAAAAGCTGTTCTCTGGACGGCAGATCGGCCAGGCTCTGGATACCTTTGATGTCGATCACCTTGCCGTTTAGCAGCCCGGATTTGATCTCCGTTTTCTTGATCTTCTTGACGTATTCCGTCAGCACCTTGGCGGGCGCAACGGGGTCGCTGTAACCGAACGCCACGGCGGTGGGGCCGGTCAGGTATTCATCCAGACCCTTGATCTCCAGCTCGTCCACAGCGCGCTTGAGCATGGAATTCTTCACGACGTGGTACTCGACGCCGGCTGCGCGGAACTGGGTGCGCAATTCCGTGGCTTCCTGCACGTTGAGGCCTCTGTAGTCGTAAAAGATGATGCCCTGAGCTTTGGAGATCTTTTCCTTGAGCTCCTGTACAATCTGCTTTTTAGCCTCTATGGCTTTCTGTCCCAAATGTTTCACCTCCCTTGTCGATACAAAAGTCCGTCTCTGAAACCAAAAACCCTTTTTCGCGCAGGAAGAAAGCTGCACAAAAAAGGGTTTGTCTCCTTTTTGTCTGAGCTCTCCTCGACAGGCGTAGCTTTAAGCGCCTATATGCGCACCTGTTGTCTTCGGCAGGGCTTTTAGTATTCAGTTACCGGTCAATATTATCAGCAACGGTATGATTTTGTCAACCGTTTTTGATAATTACATAATAAACCTTGTCGGGTTGATTTTGACGCCCGGGCCCATGGTGGACGACACGACAACGCTCTTTAAGTACGTGCCCTTCGCAGCTGCCGGCTTGGCCTTAATCAGTGCTTCCATCAGCGCATTCAGGTTATCGAGCAGCTTCTCCTTGCCAAAACTCTTCTTGCCGATGATGACGTGCACGATGGCCGTCTTGTCGACGCGGTATTCCACCTTACCGGCTTTGATATCCTTGATGGCCTTGGCGACTTCTTTGGTGACCGTGCCCGACTTGGGGTTGGGCATCAGGCCCTTGGGCCCCAGAACGCGGCCGATCTTGCCGACCACGCCCATCATGTCGGGAGTGGCCACGCAGACGTCGAACTCAAACCAGTTCTCGTTCTTGATCTTTTCGACGTATTCATCGCCGCCCACGTAATCGGCTCCGGCTTCCTCGGCTTCCCTGGCGCTGGCGCCCTTGGCGAACACCAGCACGCGCGGCGTCTTGCCGGTACCGTGGGGGAGAACCAGCGCGCCTCTGACCTGCTGGTCGGCATGGCGCGGGTCAACGCCCAGACGGACGGACACCTCAATGGTCTCATCAAAATTGGCTTTAGCCGTATCGATCGCGATCTGCAGCGCATCCGCCGGATCGTACAGCACTGACTTGTCATACGACTTTATACTATCGAGATACTTCTTGCCTCTTTTCATATACTTCCTCCTTGTGGTCGTGCGGCCTTATTTTGGGCCTCCCACGTCTCTTTCGCTAGTCGACAACTTCGACGCCCATGCTGCGGGCTGTGCCGGCGATCATGCTCATCGCTGCTTCCAAGCTTGCGGCATTCAGGTCGGGCATTTTCAGTTCGGCGATCTCTTTAAGCTGCGCCTTGGTGATCTTGCCCACCTTTTTCTTGTTGGGCTCGCCGCTGCCGCTCTCGATATTGAGGGCCTTCTTGATGAGAACGGGCGCCGGGGGCGTCTTCATGATGAATGAGAACGATCTGTCCGCATACACCGTGATGACAACAGGGATAATTAGGCCCGCCTGCTTGGCGGTCTTCTCGTTGAACTCCTTGCAGAAGCCCATGATGTTGACGCCGTGCTGACCCAGGGCCGGACCGACCGGCGGGGCCGGCGTCGCTTTTCCTGCAGGAATCTGCAGCTTTACGTAACCGGTAATTTTCTTTGCCATGGTTACACCTCCTTAAGATATTTGTGGTACAAGCGGAATTTGGCGTTTCCGACAGGGTGCGCTGCCGGAAACTGTTCCTCCCACTTGCAGAAAAGAAGGGATTGCC
>JAAXZP010000060.1 GCA_012719815.1 Christensenellaceae bacterium | reverse complement strand
TAATGTTTCTTATGTCGCGTGTGCTGTAAAATTTCATACATTTCCTCCAACAATTTTCACAACCAGTTAACTTCGAACTGATCTTATAATGACTAAAGAACATTCTAACAGAAAGAGAGTTAAAAATAAATAACATTTTTCCGTTTTACTATGGAAAATAAGATGAATGTATGACATAATAACCGTTGATAAATCGAAAAGGAGTTATCCATGAGCGACATAAACCAGGAAAAACCGAATCTGAATGATGAAAATGAGAGCCTAGAGCCTGCAGCGGGCAAAAAGAAGCTGACTGACACCCAGCTTCGCATCGTGCAGATTATCGTCGGCGTGCTGTGCGGCTTGGTGCTGGTGCTGTCCATATTTATTCCCAACGAACTGTCAAGAAGAGGCATCACCGATCAGAACAGCCTGCTGAACTATCTGTTTGTGGCTGTGTTTCTGGCGATCACGTTCGGCCGTCGGCGGATCGAAACCAAATACCGCCTGCGCCTCAGCCTGTTTTCGCTGGCGCTGATCGACAGCATTGTATTCACTCTGCTGCTGTACGCAATTCAGATGCTCAACGACCCCCAGATCGCGATACCCGACGTCTACAAGATAATTATCATCGTGGTCGGATTCGCAGCGCTGCTGGTGCTGGGCGTGATACTGCCGTATCTGAAGTACCGCAGGCGCATGGCCGAGGGCACGCAGCCGCCCATCAGGATACCGGAAGAAAAAAAGCCCGCGGAAGAAGCAAAACTTGAAGAGGAAGAAAACCGCACCGGTTCGCTGGAACGGAAAATTGCCGACATGCTGAGCGAAGCGGAGCAGTCGCAGCCCAAAGAGCCGTCCGGCACAACCGCACTGGAACAGAAAGTGGCCGCCATGCTCAGCGAGGCGGAGACGCCTGCAGAAGATGGCAGCCCGGAACCGCCGGAGGACGGCAGCAAGGAGTCGCAGGACGGCGAAACCAAACCGGAATAAAATAAAACCCCCGCATTAAAAACCGCGCGGGGGTTTTCATTACCCGTTGTTATTCGCCCTGTATCCGTTTCAGATTGCGTATGGACATCTCGCCGGCCGCTTTGACAATTACGGGTATGGCAGCCGGGTCGTTGCTGCCGGCCGAAACGTATATGTAGTACTCTCCCGACAGTATTCCCATGCCTTGCGCCGTGAGGAAGTTGTCGTCACCAATGCGACCGGTTTCGGCGGAATTCAAGTCTTCCATCGACTGCTTGAGCGCCTCATATAGCGCCTTTGGCGTCAGTTGCTCGCCACCGCCGGAGCTTCCCTGGCTGGCCTGGGGGCTGTTACTGCTCTGGCCGCCGCCTTGGGCGCCGGGCTGGCTGGAAGTGCCGGAACTTGCGGAAGTTTGCGGCTGCCCCTGACCTTGCCCCTGCCCCTGCGGCAGCATGGCCGACTGAACCACCGCGATTTGCAGGTAACTCTTAGAAGCAGAGTTTTCCGCCGCGTAGAAGCATATCTTCATCCCCAGTGCTGGCTTTTCGTCCGTCATCCCGTCTTTGACCGGTTCTCCGAGCAGTTGAGCCGCCTCAACCTTGGATATCAGTTGCTTAGGCTCAATCATCTGCCCGCCGCCTCCGCCCTGCTGGGACGTCTGCGGCATGCTCGACGAACTGGCAGCGGGCGACTGGCCTCCTCCGCCGGGCAGCTGCGTGGAGGCGCTTTGGGATTCGTTGCTCGCGCATCCTGAAAGCGCCAGCGCAATGCACAATATCACAATCACATAGCGTGCGATTTTCCTCATACTGAGCCTTCCTTCATCGCTTTTTTGGGGAAAACGCTGAATTTGCCGGCGTTTCCCTTACTCTAAGTTTCTCATAATGACCCCAAAATATTCTGAAACAGCGGCATGCCGGCAAAAAGCGCGCAGCGTTTTTTGCATAAAAAAACGCCGGTTTTATTTCCGGCGTTTAAGCTGGGCAGCTTACGATATGCTCATGACGATGTTGTCGATGGACGCGCCCGGCGCCACCATGGGCAGCACCATCGTATCCCTGTCGATCTCCACGTGGATAAGACAGGGCTTGTGGGTGGCCAGCGCTTCCTTCAGCGCGTCGCGGAAATCGTCCGCGTTGTTCACCTTGCGGGCCAGCGCATAGCCAAAGCCCTTCGCGATGGCGCAGAAATCCAGAGGCGGCAGCGTTGTTTCAGAATATCGGCCGCCGAAGAACAGAGTCTGCCACTGGCGGACCATGCCCAGAGCCTGGTTGTCCAGCAGTATCGTCACCACAGGCAGGTTATACCGCACCGTGGTGGCCATCTCATTGAGGTTCATGCGCAGACAGCCGTCGCCGGTGATGTGCAGCACACGCTTATCCGGGCAGGCGCACTGCGCCCCGATGGCCGCGCCCAAGCCGTAGCCCATGGTGCCGAGTCCTCCGGAGGTCAGGAACGTGTTGTGCTTCTTGAACGGGAAATACTGCGCCGTCCACATCTGGTGCTGCCCCACGTCCGTCACGATGATGGTGTCCTCGCCCACTAGTTCGTCGATGGTGCGCATGATGTTGCGCGGCAGATGGTCCGCCGGGATGTGCGCGTCGTTCTCCCTGCGCCATTCGGCCACGCTTTTTACCCACTCCTTATGGGACATTTGGGGCACTTCTTTGATAATATGTTTCAGCGCGCATTTGATATCCTGAATTACGTGGACGTGCGCCGGTATGTTCTTGTTGATCTCGGACGCGGCGATGTCGATCTGGATGATCTTCGCGTGGGACGCGAACGTGCTCGGGTCTCCCGTCACGCGGTCGGAAAAGCGCGCGCCCAGCACAATCAAAAGGTCGCAAGTCTGGAACGCCATGTTGCTCGCCTTGGTGCCGTGCATGCCCACCATGCCCATGCTCAGGCGATGGTCGGACGGGAACGACCCCACCGCCATCAGCGAGCATGCCACCGGGGCGTCGATGCGCTCCGCCAGTTCAAAGAGCTCATCCTCGGCGCCCGACAGCACCACGCCGCCGCCCGCGAGTATCACCGGACGCTCCGCTTTGCTGACCAGCTCCCTGATTTCCTCCATCGGGATGTCGGACAGCTTGCAGGGTATCTCCAGCGGACCTTCCGGCGGCGTGTACTCGCAGGTCTGCGTGAATATGTCGCTGGTGACATCAATCAACACCGGTCCGGGCCGCCCGCTGCGGGCGAACGCGAACGCCTCGCGGAACACGTCGGATATTTTCTCCACTTTCTGTATCTGGTAGTTGTGCTTGGTGATGGGCATCGTGACGCCCATGATGTCCACTTCCTGAAAGCTGTCCCGGCCCAGAAGGTCCGCCGGTACGTTGCCCGTAATTGCGACAACGGGTATGGAGTCCATATACGCCGTCGCGAGGCCGGTCACGAGATTGGTCGAGCCGGGACCCGAGGTGGCGATGCACACCCCCACCTTACCGGTGGCGCGCGCGTAACCGTCCGCGGCGTGAGACGCGCCCTGCTCGTGCGCCGTCTCGATATGACGGATCGCAGGCTCGTCGTACAGCGCGTCGTACAGCTTGATGACCTTGCCGCCCGGATAGCCGAATACCGTATTCACGCCTTCGCGCTTCAAGCACTCCATTATAATCTGAACGCCTGTCATCTGCATATTGTCATTGTCCCCCTTTTCACATCAGCACAGCCCCTTTGTCCGCTGAGGATACCAGCCGCGCGTACCGGCCCAGCCAGCCCGTCTTCACTGCAGGTTCGCGCCGCTTGAGGGCAGCCCGCCGCTTTTGCAGCGTTTCGTCGTCCACCAGCAATTGCAGACGCCGAGCCGGTATGTCTATCTCAATGATATCGCCTTCTTCGATGAGCGCAATGGTGCCGCCGGCTTGCGCTTCCGGCGAAACGTGACCGATAGCCGCGCCCCTTGTGGCACCCGAAAAACGCCCGTCGGTGATGAGCGCCACCGTCCTGTCCTTGCCCATGCCGGCCAGAGCGGACGTCGGCCCCAGCATCTCGCGCATGCCCGGACCGCCAGCCGGGCCTTCGTAACGGATGACCCCCACGTCGCCGTCGTTGATAAGCCCCGCATATATGGCCCTGATGGCGGCTTCCTCGCCGTCGAACACGCGCGCCGGCCCCTGATGCTTCATCATCTCGGGCGCTACGGCGGACTGCTTGACCACCGCGCCGTCCGGCGCCAGGTTGCCGCGCAGCACCGCGATGCCGCCTTCGCGGGAATACGGGTTCGTCACAGGGCGTATCACGTTGGCATTCAGTATACGGCTGTCTTTTACGGCTTCGCCCAGCGTCACGCCGTTCACCGTAAGCGTGCTGCCGTCAATCAGGCCGTTTGCCAGAAGCTCTGCCAATACGGCGTACACGCCGCCCGCGTCATACAGGTCCACCACATGCGTCCGGCCTGCGGGCGCGAGACGGCACAGGTTGGGCGTACGGCGGCTGATCGCGTCCACCAGGTCCAGCGAAAGCTCGAAGCCGCACTCACGTGCGATGGCGGGCAGGTGCAGCACCGAGTTGGTGGAGCAGCCCAAAGCCATGTCCAGCGCCAGAGCGTTTTCAAAAGCCCGCTGCGTCATGATATCCAGCGGCTTTATATTCATTTCCAGCAGCTTCATCAACTGCGCGCCGCTCTCTTTAGCGAAGCGTATGCGCGCGCCGTGCACCGCCGCGATAGTGCCGTTACCGCTGAGCGCCATGCCGACAGCTTCCGTCAGGCAGTTCATGCTGTTGGCCGTGAACATGCCGGAGCAAGAACCGCAGCCGGGACAGACGCTGTCCTCCAGTTTCTTCAAATCTTCCTCCGTCATATTGCCGGCGCTGTATGCCCCCACCGCCTCAAACGCCGTGGTCAGGCTTGCGTCGCGGCCTTCCAGGTCTTTGCCGGGCAGCATGGGCCCGCCGCTGCAGAATATCGCCGGCCTGTTGAGCCGTGCGGCCGCCATCAGCATGCCGGGCACGATTTTGTCGCAGTTGGGCACGAACGCCACCGCGTCGAAACCGTGCGCCGATACCATGGACTCGATGGAGTCCGCAATCAGCTCGCGCGAGGCAAGAGAATATCGCATGCCCATGTGCCCCATCGCGATGCCGTCGCACACGCCGATGGACGGTATCATGACGGGCGTGCCGCCTGCCGAGCGGATGCCGTCCGCCATAGCCTTTGCGACCTTATCCAGATGGGCGTGGCCCGGCACGATCTCGCTCGCGGCGTGCACCACGGCCACCAGCGGCCGCTCCAGCTCGCTGTCGGTATACCCCATCGCTTTGAAAAGTGACCGGTGCGGCATCCTGTCCGCGCCTTTTTTCACGCTGTCGCTGATCATGCTAATCCCTCCAGTGCGGCGAGCACGCAGTCCCCCATCTCGGCGGTGGACAGCACCGCTTCGCCTTCAAGTGCGATGTCCTTTGTGCGGGCGCCGCCGAAAAGCGCGGCGTCCACCGCAGCCTCAACGGCCTTCGCGGCGTCTTCCTGCCCCAGCGAATAGCGCAGCATCATCGCGGCGGACAGTATCGTAGCCAGCGGGTTCGCGATGCCTTGGCCCGCGATGTCCGGCGCGGAACCGTGTACCGGTTCGTACATGCCGCGCGTGCCCTCTCCCAGGCTCGCGGAGGGCAGCATGCCGATGGATCCGGTGATCATCGCCGCCTCGTCGGACAGTATGTCGCCAAACATGTTCTCCGTCACGATGACATCGAACTGCTTGGGGTTCCTGACAAGCTGCATCGCAGCGTTGTCCACGTACATGTGGGACAGCGTAACTTCCGGGTATTCTTCCGCCACCTCGGTGACCACCTGGCGCCACAGCCGCGAGGATTCCAGTATGTTCGCCTTGTCCACGCTGGTCACCTTTCTGCTGCGCCCCATCGCCGCCTTCATCGCGACGTGCGCGATGCGCCGGACCTCGTCCTCCGTATAGCTCATGGTATCATAGGCGTAGTTTTCGCCGCGCTCTTTTTTACCGAAATAGATGCCGCCCGTCAGTTCGCGGACAACGAGTATGTCAAGACCGCCGGCCGTCAGCTCCGGCTTCAACGGGCACGCCGCCGCCAGCTGCTCGAACAGCACCGCGGGTCTTAGGTTCGCGAACAGGCCCAGCCCGGCGCGCAGCCCCAGCAATGCTTTTTCAGGCCGCATATCCGAAGGCAGCGTATCCCATTTCTCGCCGCCCACCGCCCCCAGCAGCACCGCGTCGCTCGCAAGCGCGCCCTCAAGCGTCTCATCGGGCAGCGGCTTGCCCGTCGCGTCGATAGCGCAGCCCCCCGCGAGGTATTGCGTATAGTTTAGCGTAAAGCCGAATTTTTGGGAAACACAGTCCAGCACGCGGACGGTCTCCCGTATCACCTCCGGGCCGATGCCGTCGCCCGGTATTACGGCGATATGATAACTCATGCGGATTCTCCTCGTTTTGGTGTTATTTCAGCAGCACATGGTCGATGGAGTCGATCAGGGCATACAGGCTCGCCTCGATGACGTCCGACGATACACCCATGGTGCGCCAGAACTCCCTGCCGTCGCTGGACTCGATGACGACGCGCACCCGCGCTGCCGTGGCAGCTTCGCTGTTCAGCACGCGCACGCGGTAGTCCGTCAATGTCACCTGCTTAAGCTCCGGGAAGAACGCCCCCAGCGCCTCGCGCAGCGCTTTGTCCAGCGCGTTCACCGGACCGTTGCCTTCCGCCGCTGCCATGCGCGTCTCGCCGTTCACGTCCACCTTGACCACCGCATGCACGCCAAACGTCTCCGCGTACGACGGCTCGTCATTCACCTTGAAGTGCACCAGCGAGAATTTCGGCTTGCGCAGCCCCAGTTCTTTCATCACGAACAGGCGGAAGCTGCTCTCCGCGCCCTCGAAGCTGTAACCTTCGCTCTCCAGCATCTTGAGCTTATCCACCAGGCGGCCCACCTTCTCCTTGTCCGCCGCCACCTCGGGGAATACGTCCTTGAGCTTCTCCGCCATCGCGGTTCGCCCCGCCACTTCGGACAGCAGGAATTCGCGGCTGTTGCCCACCAGCGACGGCTCGATGTGCTCGAAGCTGCCCTTGGCTTTGCACAGCCCGTCGATATGCATGCCGCCCTTGTGCGCGAACGCGTTGCGCCCCACATACGGCAGCGTTTCGTCGAACGGCAGGTTGGTGATCTCCGCCGCTTCGCGCGCCAGTGCATACAGCTTGGAGATGTTGTCCCCGATGCACTCATAGCCCATCTTGAGCTGCAGGTTGGGTATGATGGACGACAGCCGCGCGTTGCCGCTGCGCTCGCCGTAGCCCAGCAGCGTGCCCTGCACGTGCCTTACGCCCAGCCGAACCGCGATAATGGAGTTGGCCACCGCCAGTTCGGTATCGTTGTGTGCGTGAATGCCGAGCTTCACGTCTACCGCGTTAAGCGACGCTTTCACCGCCTCTTCCAGCTCGTGCGGCATGGTGCCGCCGTTGGTATCGCACAGCACGATGGTGTCCGCACCCGCGCGCGCTGCCGTTTTGAGCACTTTCAGCGCGTAATCGGGGTTGGCCTTGTAGCCGTCAAAGAAGTGCTCGGCGTCGAATATCACCTCGCGGCCGCTCTGCTTCAAGTAGAGCAGCGTATCGTAGATCATGTTTAAGTTCTCTTCCAGCGTGGTGCCGATAACCTCCAGCGCGTGCAGGTCCCACGCTTTGCCGAACACCGCTACCGCGCCCGTGCCCGCGTCCATCAGCGCCTTGACGCCGGCGTCCTCTTCCACCGGCGTGTTCTTGCGCCGCGTGCTGCCGAACGCTACCAGCTTGGCGTGCTTTAACTCCGTTTTATTCGCTTCCTCAAAGAACTTGCGCTCTTTGGGATTGGAAGCGGGGTTGCCCGCCTCGATATAATCCACGCCCAGATCGTCCAACAGCGCCAGCATATGCATCTTGTCGGACAGAGAAAAGTTTATGCCGCGCGCCTGGGCGCCGTCTCTCAGCGTAGAATCGAATATATCTATCTTAACTCCCATTGTCCACTCCTTACCGAAGCATTATCAGCGGACGAAACCGGCAGCGGCCTAAAATTCGGGCTCCTCCTGCCAGGGCATCAGCTTGCGCAGCTCCTTGCCCACTTTCTCGACAGGCAGCTCGCGCTCGATGCGCCGCCGCGCGTTGAACGCCGCCCGGCCCGCCTTGTTCTCCGCGATCCAGCGGCTGGCGAATACGCCTTCCTGGATCTCCTTTAATACTTTCTTCATCTCCTTGCGCGTCTCTTCCGTGATGATGCGGCGGCCGACGGAATAATCGCCGAACTCCGCGGTGTCGCTGATGGAATATCGCATGTAAGAAAGGCCGCCCTTGTTGATCATGTCGACGATGAGCTTCATCTCGTGGATGCATTCGAAGTAAGCGCTCTCCGGAGAGTAACCCGCCTCAACAAGCGTGTCGAAACCCGCCTTCATCAGCTCGGAAACGCCGCCGCACAGCACCGCCTGTTCGCCGAAGAGGTCCGTCTCCGTCTCTTCGCGGAACGTGGTGGCGAGTATGCCGGCGCGCGCACCGCCAATGCCTTCGGCATATGCAAGGCCCACCTGAAGCGTATCGCCGGAGGGGTCCTGATGTACCGCGATCAGGCACGGCACGCCCCTGCCTTCCACGTATTCGCTGCGCACGGTATGGCCCGGCCCTTTTGGCGCAACCATGAACACGCCCATGTTTGCAGGCGGCTTAATCTGCCCGTAATGGATGTTGAAACCGTGGGCAAACGCCAGATATTTGCTTTCCGTCAGGTTGGGAAGTATGGATTCTTCGTATATTTTGGGCTGCAGCTCATCGTTTACCAGCATCATGATGACGTCCGCCATTTTGGCCGCGTCCGCAGCCGTCGCAACTTTCAGCCCCTGCGCTTCGGCCTTCGCCCAGGAACGCGAGCCTTCGTACAGGCCGACGATGACCTTGTGACCGGAATCCTTGAGGTTCAGCGCATGCGCGTGACCCTGGCTACCAAAGCCAATAATCGCAACCGTTTTGTCCGCCAGATACTCCCTCTGGCAATCCGACTGATAATACAACTTCGCCACTGTTCTCTCTCCTTATATTTGATATGATTTTATAACCGTTATTACAGCTGATTAACCGTCGTCACAGCTGAGCGCAGTCAATGAGTCGCGTGTCGCCGCGCTCCAGCGCCACCATGCCGGTGCGCGCCACCTCCACGATGCCGTATTTGCGGAGCATATCGACGCACTCGTTGATGAACGCGATGGTGCCGGTAAACTGCACCGTTGCCGTGGTCTCGCCGATGTCCAGCACAATGCCGCCGCGCTCGCTCACTTCCTTCATGAAATCTATCCTGTTAATACCGGACATATTGACCTTGACCAGCGCGATTTCGCGCAGCGTGCCCTGCTCCTGCGGTATTTCCTTGATGGCTTTCACATCCAGCAGCTTGTCGAGCTGCTTGATGACCTGCTCGATTACCGCATCATCAGCGGACATGACGATGGTCATGCGCGAAAGGGCCGGGTCGCTGGTAACGCCTACCGTCAGGCTGTCGATATTGAAGCCGCGGCGGCTGATTAGCCCCGATATGCGGCACAGGACACCAGGCTGATTGGATACGATGAATGAAATGACTCGCTGCTGCATATTGCGCTCCTTTCTCAAATCCTATAATAAAAAAACTGCATGCTCCTCTACTTGAAGAGACGCAGTTGCTAACAACTCCGCGGTACCACTCATCTTGCCTTAAATAAGGCCGCTCTATCAGGCTCCAACAAGCCCTGGCCTGTAACGGGACCACCCGGCTATGTCTACTCTGATTCGACACGCAGCTCCGGAGGGATTCGTTTGCCGCGGCATTACCGGTTTTCACCCACCACCGGCTCTCTGCAAATGACCTACGCCAAACCTGTCTCCATCAACGCTTTTAAATTAGTGTAATACTATCAGATGCTCATACGTTTGTCAATGTGCTTTTTAATAAATATGCAGAATAATTTTCATTATCCAAAATATCCATAGCGAATATGCTTGTCCAAAATAAACAAGCGCTACCGCCTAAAGGAAACTTTGATTAATGGAAGTTCTTCATACGGCCAAAAATATGGTATAATCAATTTCGTAAATCTAATTGAAAGAGAGAAACGAAATATGAGCAAGATTGAGCTGGTACGACAGGAAATGATAAAGGCCATGAAGGCGGGAGACGCCCCGCGCAAGGAAGCGCTGTCGATGCTGCTCGCCGCGCTGAAGAAGAAAGCCATCGACAAACGGGCGGACCTTACGGAAGAAGAGGAAAACGCGGTCGTTTTCAAGGAGATCAAGGAGGCGCAGGAAGCCCTTGACTCCGCGCCTGCATCCCGCACGGACATCATCGAAGAGAACCGTCTTAAAATCAGCATATACTCGGAGTTCGTGCCGAAGCTGATGAGCGAGGACGAAGTGCGTGCGGAGATTAAAAAAGTGCTGATGCAGCTCGGCATCGAAAAGCCCTCGCCCAAAGACAAGGGCAACATCATGAAGGCCGTGATGCCCGTATTGAAAGGCAAAGCCGACGGCAAGATGGTCAACAGGCTCGTGGATGAGCTGACGCGCGGCTAGTTTCGATATATGCGTGGAAGAAACAGCATAATACAGCAGCCGCGTTTTGTATTGACAACGCGATTTTCATCTCTTATAATAAACTAGCTTTTTGAGCTTTTGGAGAAGTACCCAAGTACGGCTGAAGGGGCTCCCCTGCTAAGGGAGTAGATCGGGGTAACCGGTGCGCGGGTTCAAATCCCGCCTTCTCCGCCAAAAATTACCCCAAGCTTTTAGGGGTAACAAAGGAAGGCATTTGATAGTTCATTTTATGCCTTCTTTTTTTTAATCGAAATTTATTTCGCCTATTTGCTAAATATAAAAAAATTCGTAAATTGCAAATGCAAGTTGGACAGTTGTAGTAGAATGGGAGATGTTTATTCAGGCGGTGTAAACCTTGTCCAGGAACGCCTCGAACAGTTCCTCCGGGGTACGGTAACCGAGCTTGCGGCGGGGCCGCCCGTTTA
>JAAXZP010000059.1 GCA_012719815.1 Christensenellaceae bacterium | reverse complement strand
GGTTGTACGCGCCTGTTATTTTGGCATTGCCGGTATTGCATCCACCCAGCTTCCTGCATTCCTCAAGCAGTTCGCTTCCCGCCGCCCTGTGGATAGCGCCGTCCACGCCCCCGCCGCCCAGCAGCGTATTGTTGGCGGCATTGACGATGGCGTCCACGTCGGCGATTTTGGTGATGTCGCCTCTTACCGCTTTGAGCATGGCTTCCCCTCCTGTTGTTTCATTGATTTTAAAATTCAATGATTTCGGGCGGCGCCGTAAAAGAGCTGAACGTCGCCGTCGCGTTTTTAAAATAGAACACCTGCGTGTTGCCGTCGTTTTCGTCATACATCGAACGCAGCTCGGGATAAGCGTCCAGCAGGGACTTTTTGGCTTCCACGCGGTCGTCCTCGACCAGCTCTCCCGCGACGCGCAGCCATACGCCGTCCCTGAACGCGCAGATTTCCACTTTGGGATTTGCCTGAATCTGCTTTGAAACAGCCTTTGACTTGCCGGTCTGGATGTATAGCCTGCCCTCAAATATGTGAGCCGTGCCGAAAGGGCGCACTCTGGGCTGGTCGCCTTCCACTGTGGCAAGATAATACGTGCCGGCTTTCTTTAAAAACTGACATACCCTTTCCATTTTGCATACCTCCGCTGCCCGTCTGTCTGGTATCATACAGCTCCGGGCATTATTTGTAAAGCAATGGAAGAGAAAGCGCCAGCGAGGTTATCCACAATATTTAATATCTATCCACCAACATGGGCGAATATATTGTATTTGTTGCCTGTTTACCGTATCATATATAGTATGGGACTTATGCATTGATAAAAGAAGATAACGGGGTTTGGGGAGATGAAAGAGATATTTGTGGAGGGCCAGACGCTGCCGGAAGCCTATCACAAAGCGCTGGTAGAGCTGATGGAAACCGGGGATATTGTGGGGTGCCCGGACTACAACCAGCTGCAGAAGGAATGCAGCATGACTGTGGTGGTGCATCAGCCGGTGAAGGAGCCGCGCATCAGCCGTCTGATGATCGGCGGCCATCACGAGCTGCAGCAGTATGTGATGGAAGTGCTGGACGGCATACTGGATTTCAAGATCGGCGACGGGAACTGCTGGGAGTATACCTACCACGCCCGCTACGCCTATCAGATGCCCTTTATTCTGAGCGAACTGACGCGCAACCCGCTTACGCGGCGCGCGGTGATGAATATCCGGAATTTTGAGGTGGACAGCAAAAATCCCGACCCGGCCTGCCTGCAGTCCATACAGTTTTTTATCCGGGACGATAAGCTGCATATGAAGGTGCTGTTCCGTTCCAACGACCTGCCCGAGGCGTTTTTTTTCAACGCGTTTGCGCTTATTAAGCTGCAGGAAAAGGTGGCCGCGCTGCTGGCCGTGGACGTGGGCACCTACACGCACCGCAGCAACTCGATGCACTGCTATGAGAAGGACTTTAGCATGCTGGAGCGTTTCGTTGAGGGCATCAGGACCAGGAGCCTGGAAGATTTGACTTACGAATACGAGGGCTATTATGAGAAGCTGATGGAGGAGGAGATTCCGGCCATCATGGAAAAGGTGGAGAAGCTCAAAAAGGAGATGGAGGAAAGAAAGGCGAAAGGCTGAAGAACATATATTTCCATAATAGACGGTATTTCGGGCGGCTTTGGGAACAAAGCCGTTTTTATATGCGTCTTACGGCTGGAATAAAAAACCTGCGCTGTTCCTGCAGAAACGGCAACGACATATCCGCTTATTTCGCTGACAGAGGACAAAACCCGCGGTTCTTAAACCATCCGCCCGAGAATAAAATATAGGACGACTATTTTTAAGTTGTGAGGCGATGGACATGGATCAACACCCCGATAACTGCTGTGAATACAAAAAGCAAACCCGGGATGCGGGCCCGGCGGCAGGCTGCCCTGCGTATTACACGGTGCAGCGCGGAGAGACGCTGATGCGCATCGCGCGGCGGCACGGGATAACGCTGGCCGACCTGCTGGAGGCCAACCCGTATCTGAATCCCAACTGCGTGGCGGCCGGGCAGGTCATCAGGATTCCGAAGACAAAACCGCTGCAGGCGGACGGCGCCTACACCCTGGCGGACGGCGAAGGCCTGTTTGACGTGCTGCGCAAATTCGGCATGGATGTCACGACGTTCTGCGCGCTGAATCCCGGCGTGAACCCAATGAAGGTAGTGCCCGGCCAGACGGTGCGGATAAAGCGCAGCCTGGAGGAAGGCGGGCGGTGGTATACGCTTCAGGAAGGGGACAACCTGATAAGCGTGGCGCAGCGGCACGGCGTGCCCGTCAGCGCGCTGCTGTCCGCCAACGAGCGCCTGCGGCCCAGCGATTTTGTACCCGGCATGCCGGTGCGCATCCCTGGCTGATGCCTGTGGTTGACGCTTCCAGCAGGACTGGGTTAGAATAAATCAAATATTTTGCGAACGAAGAACAGAGGAGAATAAGCTCATGGTGTTGATTAACGAGAACTATAACCGCCTGCGGGGCAGCTATCTGTTTTCCGAGATGGCGAAGCGGATCAGCGCGCGCGGCGGCGATATCATCAAGCTGGGCATCGGCGACGTGACCTGCCCGCTGCCGCCTGCGGTGATTGACGCGATGAAGGCGGCGGTGGACGATATGGGGACGGCCTCCGGCTTCCACGGCTACGGCCCGGAACAGGGCTATATATGGCTGCGCGAAGCTATTGCGGAGAATGACTACGCGGGGCTGGGCATCACGCCGGACGAAGTGTTCGTGTCGGACGGCGCTAAGTGCGACACCGGCAATATCCAGGAACTGTTTGCGGACAAGTGCACCGTCGCGGTGCTGGACCCGGTGTACCCGGTGTACGTGGACACCAACGTGATGGCGGGGCGCTCGGGCGATTACGACGAGGAGAAAAACTGTTACAAGAGCATCACATACCTGCCGTGCACGGCGGAGAACGGCTTCAAGCCCGCGCTGCCCCAAAAACCGGTGGACCTTATATACCTATGCTATCCCAACAACCCCACCGGCACCGTGCTGACAAAATCCGAGCTGGCCGAGTGGGTGGATTACGCCAGAAAGCACGGCTCCATCATACTGTTTGACGCGGCGTACGAGGCGTTCATCCGCGAGGACGGCATACCGCACAGCATTTACGAGATCGAGGGCGCCAAGGAAGTGGCCATCGAGTTCCGCAGTTTTTCCAAGACGGCGGGCTTTACCGGCACGCGCTGCGCGTTCACCGTGGTGCCGAAGGCGCTGATGGCGGCGGACTCCGATGGCAACCTGCATTCGCTGAACGCCATGTGGAACCGGCGGCACACCACCAAGTTCAACGGCGTGTCGTATGTGACACAGAGGGGCGCGCTCGCCTGCTATACTGAGGCGGGCAAGGCGCAGATCAGGGAGATCATCGATTTCTATCTCGGCAACGCCAAAATCATCCGCGAAGGGCTCCACGCTCTTGGCATTGAGTGCTGGGGCGGCGTCAACTCGCCGTATGTGTGGCTCAAAACGCCGGGCGGCATGCCGTCGTGGGACTTTTTCGACGCTCTGCTGGACGCGGGCGTGGCGGGCACGCCGGGCGCGGGCTTCGGCAGCGCGGGCGAGGGCTATTTCCGCCTGACCGCGTTCAACACGCGCGAGAACACCGAGAAAGCGATGGAGCGGTTTGCGAAGCTGAAGCTGTAACCGGCTTTAGCGCCGCTCATCAAAGCATCGGAAGGGATCCCGCTATGCTTGAGCTGCTGGCTCTGTATTATCTTTCCAAAAAGAACAAAGCCAACGCGATGGCGCGCGGCAGGAAACCGGGCTTTTTCGTTGCCATGACGTTTATACTGTGGTTTGGGATGGAATTGCTGGGCTGGGAGCTGGGCGCCTATGCGGGCGGAGAGGTTTGGGCTTACGTGTCGGCTCTGGTATTTGCCGTAGCCGGCGGCGCGATATCCTATATTCTGGCGAAGAACTGCAAGCCGGGCGTATATGTGCCATCCTCTGAAATGCTGATGCAGGCTGTGGAGCGATATGCGCAGCCGCTGGCGTCAGCGGCGGGTATCCG
>JAAXZP010000006.1 GCA_012719815.1 Christensenellaceae bacterium | reverse complement strand
GATCAGGAAACAGAAACGGCGGCACCGGAAAAAGCGCCGCCGTGACAAGGCAGGGTATATCTGTGCTTAAGCCGCCGTGCGCGGGGGAAATCAGCTTTCCTCCTCCTTGGACGGCCAGAGCTTTAACATCAGCTTGATGACGACATAGAACAGGGCCAGCACCCCGAACACCACGCCGATACCAATCAGCATATATTCCGCACCGGTAGCGATCATATCAGATACTGTCATCATATAGCCTCCCTTAGCTGAGCAGCGAGATCAGCACCGCGCCGGCGATGATGGAACCCACTTGGCCGGAAACGTTGGCACCGATAGCCGGCATCAGTATGAAATTGGACGGGTCTTCTTTCTGCGCCATCTTCTGAACGACGCGCGCCGACATCGGGAAGGCCGAGATGCCCGCCGCGCCGATCATCGGGTTTATCTTCTTCTTCAGGAACAGGTTGATGAACTTGGCGAACAGCACGCCGCCCGCCGTGTCAAACACGAACGCGAGCAGGCCGATCAGCAGTATGAGCAACGTGTTCCATTGCAGGAACGCTTCGCCGGTCATCGAGGAGCCGATCGTGATGCCGAGCAGTATCGTGACCAGGTTGGCGAGCTCGTTCTGCGCGGCGGCCGACAGGCGCTTCAGCACGCCGCACTCGCGGATCAGGTTGCCGAACATCAGCGCGCCCACCAGCGGCACGCCCTCCGGGGCGACAAAGCCGACGACCAGCGTGACGATAATGGGGAACGCGATCAGCACGGGGCGCCGAATCGGCTTGCCGAAGTCGTTGTCCATGTGGATGCGGCGCTCCTTTTTGGTGGTGAGCGCACGGATTACCGGCGGCTGGATGATGGGCACCAGCGACATGTAGGAATAGGCGGCCACCGAAAGCGGCCCGATGTATTTGGGCGCGAACAGGTTGCCGACGAATATCGTTGTGGGGCCGTCTGCCGCGCCGATAATGCCCACCGCCGCGGCTTCCTTAAGGCTGAATATGCCGGGGATGATGCTGTTGGCGCATATCGCCAGCAGCATCGCGGCGAATATGCCGAACTGGGCGGCTGCGCCAAAGAATATCATCACCGGCTGCTTAAGCAGCGGCGAGAAGTCGATCATGGCGCCGATACCGATGAATATCAGCAGCGGGAAAAGCTCGGTGGTGATGCCGGCGTTATACAGCACCCGGAGAAACCCCGGGTTTTCCGGAGTGCCCAGCACGGCGGCCAGCGGCAGGTTGACCAGTATGCAGCCAAAGCCTATGGGCAAAAGCAGCATAGGCTCATATTCCTTCGTGATGGCCAGTATGATGAGAACCAGCCCCACCGCGATCATAACGAGGTTTTGCCATCCAAAACTGGTAAACGCTTCACGGAATATGTCCATCGATTTTACCTTTCATCTGTTTGAGAGGCGGCCAGAGCCTGGCAGCCTGGTTTGGTTAGCAGGGCGCTTAAGCCCCTTCACCCTGGTCATTATATTGGAATTGCGTTTGCCCTGTCAATTGGAATTCTGTTTGCCCGGCCTACAAGGAGGAAACCATCTGAAAATTGATAAAAAGGTGTTGACAAAACCGAAGATAGGTCATATAGTTAGTTATATCAGTAGTTAACTAGAGAGGTGATTTGCGTGGAGGTGGATTTCAGCGCTGACGTGCCCATTTTCCTCCAGGTTGCGGAGATGATCGAAAATGCCGTTCTCTCCGGCGCGCTTCAGGAAGATGAGCAGGCGCCGTCCACGACCGAGATCTCTGTGCGCTGCAAAATCAACCCGGCCACGGCGTTAAAGGGCATCACAAAGCTGGTGGATGAAGGGGTGCTCTACAAGAAACGCGGCTTGGGTATGTACGTGGCGAAAGGCGCCCGGCAAAAAATACTGGAGAAAAGGCAGCGGCAGTTCTACGAGAAATACATGCAGCCGCTTTTGCACGAAGCGAAAAAGCTGGAGCTGTCTTATGAACAGCTGGCGGAAATGTTAAGGAGGGGCTATACACCATGAGCCGGATAGAAGTGAAAAACGTGACCAAAAAATTCGGCGCTGTCACGGCGTTGGACGACGTATCCGTGACGATAGAGGAAAACAAGATATACGGCCTCTTAGGCCGCAACGGTGCAGGGAAATCCACATTATTGAGTATCATCACCAACCGCGTTTTCCCGACGTCGGGCGAGGTGCTGATCGACGGCGAGCCGGTGCTGGAGAACGACCGGGTGCTGGGGAAAGTGTACTGCATGAGCGAGCAGCCGCTGTACCCGGAATCCATGAGGATAAAGGAAGTCTTCAAATGGACGCGGGAGTTTTACCCGGATATGGATATGGATTACGCGCTGGCGCTGGCGGACAAATTTGCGCTCTCCACGCGCAAGCGCCTGAAATCGCTGTCCACCGGCTACACGTCGATATACAAAATCATCGTGGCGCTGGCCTGCAACGCGCCGGTGCTGCTGCTCGACGAGCCGGTGCTGGGGCTGGACGCGAACTTCCGCGACGTGTTTTACCGGGAGCTGATCGCACGGTACAGCGAGCAGCCGCGCACCGTCGTGATATCGACGCACCTTATTGAGGAGGCGGCGGACGTCGTCGAGCATGTGCTAATCATCAACAACGGCCGGATCATACTGGACGACAGCACGCAGAATGTGCTCGCGGCGGGGTGCACGGTGACGGGGCCTGCGGCTCTGGTGGACGAGTACGTGGCGGGTCGCAGAGTGCTGGGCAGCGATACGCTGGGCGGCATCAAAAGCGTGTACCTTTTGGGCTTGCCGGACGCTCCGGCCCCGGCCGGCGTGGAGCTATCCCGCATGAAGTTGCAGAGCCTGTTTATCCATCTGACAAACGCGTAAGGGCAAAGGAGAATCGATATGAGATTTTTACCTGCATGGAAGTATCAGATGAACGGCGTCAAATGGCCGCTGATCATTTACTACATTGTGATCGCGTCGCTGCTGGTGCTGATGGGCGTATCGCTGTCCATCGTCCAGGGAAGAGACCGGATTACCGTGGGCGGCCTGGAGATGGCCTCCATGATATTCATATTTGTGGCGGGGCTCAATTCCTATAAGCCTGTATTCTTTATGATGAGCGCCAACGGCATCTCCCGCAGGACGATGTTCGTCAGCTTTCTGGCGATGCTGGGCGTTGTGGCAGCCGGCATGGCGCTGGTCGACACGCTTTACGGTATTGGCATGAAAATGGCGGGCGACTACCGGACGATGTTCGAGCAGCTGTACGGCAGGGCGGCTAACGCGCCGGCGTGGATTCCGGGTGGCTTTGAATGGCGGCTGTGCAGCTATCTGGTTGCGGGCATGGCGGGATATCTTATCACCATACTGTATTACCGCATGAACAAGGCGGTCAAGCTGCTGGTGTCCATCGGCGTGCCGATACTGGTGCTGTTCGTATGGCCGGCGGCGGACCTTACCTGGTTCAACGGCGCGACCATAAGAGCCGTCGGATGGCTGATTGAATGGGCTTCCGGGCTCTCGTCGGGGAATCCGTATATCGGTGTGATGTCGAATATCGTGCTGACAGCTTTGCTGGGCGCGCTGTGCTACCTGGCGCTGCGGCGCGCGCCGATCAAGACGAAAACATCTTAGTACACACAACGACTATGGCAAGATCTCCGGATTGCCCTGAGCGCGGCGCAGTCCGGATTTTTTGTTTTAAGATATTGGTGCCCGTCGGCTTTTCGTTTATTCCGGCGGGATGATATAATACCAGTTAATAAAAAGCGCACGGAGACACAAATGAACCAAAGAAGGATACAATAGGCTGATATTGGCTTTCCATAATCCTAGCTGTGCTGGCGCTGCCCGCCTTCGGGGAATCCGAGGACCCTGCGGTATACGGCGCAGGCTTCGAGAACTGGTTCCGGCAGGAGTTTAATCGGCCCGGTTTCTGTGTGGAGCTGACGCCTTCGGACAAATCCTACGCGCCGCACGACGACACGCAGTTTGATGCGCTGGTGTGGAAACGGTCGAAATATATCGGCGCGCTGCTGATGCTGCAGGCGTCGGGCTGACGGGCGGAAATAATGATGGCGGGCTGTTGTTGCCTGTAAGCCATCCTGCAAGTATAAAACAGTGGCAAACGATAACGAAGGGAGAAAATGCAATGGCGGAAAAGACATACCGCGTGACCGGAATGGGTTGCGAAGCGTGCGTGGCTCGCGTGACCAAGGCGGTCTCGGCGCGGGACGGCGTATCCCGCGCTGCGGTGGACCTCATAGGCGAGACGCTGACGGTGGTATACGACGAGAGCAGGGTGGATTTCGCCAAATTGCGGGACGCCGTGGAGGATGCAGGCTACGGCCTGGAGGAGATATAACGGTTCGTATTGCACACATTGCCGGCGGGTGAATTTGCCTGCGCCGTGAATTTGCTGTTGACATTGACGTAACGTCAGGGTTTATGCTGGCCTTTGGAGGAGACGCTGACGTGTATACGATCGGGCAACTGGCGAAGCTGGCGGGCGTGACTACCCGGACGCTGCGGTATTACGACCAGATCGGCCTGCTGAAACCCGCGGAGATCAGCGAAGCGGGTTACCGACTGTACGGGCGGGAACAGGTGGACACGCTGCAACAGATACTGTTTTACCGCGAGCTGGGCGTGGGGCCGGAGGAGATCATCCGCATAATCAGTGCGCCGTCTTTCGACAGGCAGTTGGCGCTGGAAGGCCATCTTAAGGCGCTGATTAAGAGGCGTGAAGCTCTGGATGCGCTGATCAGCACCGTCAGCAAAACTCTTGAAGCGCACAAAGGAGGGCTGACCATGACGGACGAAGAGAAATTTGAAGGCTTTAAGAAAAAGCTGGTGGAGGAAAATGAAGAGAAGTACGGCGCGGAAGCCCGCGGGCTGTACGGCGACGATGTGGTCGACGAATCCAACGCGAAGCTGATGGGCATGACGCCGGCCGAGTTCGCGCGTATGCAGACGCTGTCCGCCGAGGTCAACGAGGCGCTGAAGACAGCGGTGCAGACGGGTAACCCCGCCGGCGAGGAAGCGCGCAGGCTGTGCGAGCTGCACAAGCAGTGGCTGATGTGCGCTTGGCCCCATTACAGCTCCGCTGCGCATAGGGGTCTCGCGCAGATGTACGTGGACGACGAGCGCTTCAGCGCGTATTACGACAGCATCGCGCCCGGAGCCGCCGTGTTCCTGCGCGATGCGCTGCTTCATTTTTTGCCTGAGGCATAACAAAGGTTTTCTACAAGCCAACCGGACGAGCTCAGCTCATCCGGTTTTCTTTTTGCCGGATACCGACAGGGTTTTTGGCGGCGGCGAATGGATAACGGCGCAATCATCTATGGTCAACCGGAAAGAACTGGTGTATAGTTAGACTATGAAAGACTATGATGTGGTGGCGCTGGGTATAGCTGTAATGGATATAGTGGCGGCGCCGGTGGATAGAAACCTTTTCGAGCACAACAAAATGCCGGTGGACAGCGTGATACTGGCTCCGGGCGGCGACGCGGCCAATCAGGCCTCGCATCTGGCGCGGCTGGGGTGGCGCACGGAACTGTGCTGCCGGCTGGGCGAAGACGCGCTGAGCCGCATGTTCACGGCGGAGCTTGCCGCCTGCGGCGTGGACTTGTCGCATGCGGCGGTATCTCCGGAATCCGTGATGACTGCGGCCGTCGTGCTGGTGGCGGCGGACGGGCAGCGCAGCATACTGCACCGCCGCGGCAACAACTACGACTTCTGCCGTGAAGATGTGGACTTAAACATAATCGCCGGCGCGCGGGCGTTGACGGTGGGCAGCATATACGGCTGCCCCAGGCTGGACGAGGACGGGCTGGAGCAAATACTGACCCACGCCAAAGCGCACGGCGTGACGACGTTTGCGGACATGGCGACGGACAAGCGGGGATTAAAGCTTGCAGGGCTTAAGCCTTTACTTCCCCATATCGACTGGTTTATGCCCAGCGAAGCTGAAAGCCGCTACCTGACGGACGGCATGGGATGCGAGGAAGCTGCACGGGTATTCCTGGACATGGGCGCGCGCAATGTTGTCATCAAGCTGGGCGAGCGCGGCGCATACGCCTGCGGCGAAGGCTATACCGGCTATGTGGATGTGTTTGAAATCGACGCGGTGGACACCACCGGTTCGGGCGACGCGTTTTGCGCGGGTTTGATTCACAGCCTGCTCAGCGGGCGGGGCGCGGTGGAGGCGCTGACTTTCGCCTGTGCCTGCGGCGCGTACAACGCGCTTTATAAGGGCGCGGCTGCGGCCACGCTGAACCGGCCTGCTGTGGAAGACTTCATCAGAAAAACAAAACGCCGTCCGGCTGGCGGAAGGAGGTAGCATGCAGAGGGGAAGTGGCATACTGCTCAGCATATCGTCCCTGGCCGGCCCGTACGGCATCGGCACAATGGGTCAGGGCGCGCGGGATTTTGTGGACCTTCTGGTCCGGAGCGGGCAGACGTATTGGCAGATACTGCCGATATCTCCCACCGGGTTTGGGGATTCCCCGTACCAGTCGTTCAGCGCGTTCGCGGGCAACCCGTATTTAATCGACTTTAAGGACCTTTTCGAGGATAACCTGCTGCCCGCGGAAGGACTGGATTTGTGCGCCGCTCTGTTTGAACCGGACAGCGCCGCGGTGGATTATGCGGCCCAATTCAAGCACAAGCACAGGATATTGCAAATGGCATTCCGCAGCTGCAGTGCGTGCGTTTGGGATGAGGTGCAGGATTTTGCACAGCGGCACGCCGGCTGGCTCCTGGACTATGCGCTGTTCATGGTGCTGAAGACAGCCCATGACTTAAAACCCTACTGGGAGTGGACAAAGGAACTGGCCGACCGGGACTGCGCTGCGCTGCATGATGCGGCGCAGCATCTCAAAGAGCAAATCGACTACCAAATATTTGTGCAGTACCTGTTTTTCAGGCAGTGGGAAGCGCTGCGCAGGTACGCCAATGAGCGCGGCATCCGCATCATCGGCGATATGCCGATTTATCTCGCGGCGGACAGCGCGGACGCCTGGGCAAACCGTGACATGCTCGATAAGCAGCGCCGCGTGGCGGGCTGCCCGCCCGATTACTTCAGCCCCACCGGCCAGCTGTGGGGCAACCCGGTGTACGATTGGAAAACGCTGAAGGAAACGGGCTACTCCTGGTGGGTGCGCCGCGTCGCTCACCAGATATCGCTGTTCGACTACCTGCGCGTAGACCATTTCCGTGGCTTTGAATCGTTCTATGCGATTCCGGAAGGGGCAGATACGGCGCAGGAGGGGCAGTGGGTGCGCGGCCCGGGCATTGATTTCTTTCGCCAGCTGGAGCGGGAACTGGGGCCGCTGCCGCTGATCGCGGAGGATTTGGGGTATCTTACGCCCGAAGTATCCCGGCTGCTGGAGGAAACCGGATACCCCGGGCTTAAAGTGCTGCAGTTTGCGTTTGACCCTGACGGGGAGAGCGTCTACCTGCCGCACCGGTTCAGCCACAACTGTGTGGTATACACCGGCACGCATGACAACGACACCACCCAGGGGTGGTACGCTAAGCTCAGCGACGCGGAAAAGGCGTTTCTGGACGAGTATATCGGCGGCGTGCTGCCGGAGTGCGTCCACTGGCAGCTTATACGGCTGGCGATGGGCTCGGTGGCGGACGTGTGCATCATACCGATGCAGGATGTGCTGGGGCTGCCCGGCGAAGCGCGCATGAACACGCCGCAGACCGCTCAGGGCAACTGGCGTTGGCGGCTGCAAGAGGGCCAGTTTGACGAGAAAACGGTTCAGGCTCTGGCTCGCTTAACGGCACTGTTCGGCCGGAGGACGCGGTGAGGCAAACGGGCATTTGAGTCCGGTAAATAAAGGGAAAAGAGCCGCCTGAGTCGAATACGTAAAGCGGCGCAGTCGAAAGGGAAGTACGAAACCTGCTATGCGGGAAGGAAGGTTTCGGGGCATGAAGGACTTTTTAAGGTATATCAATACCGACGAGATCTATCTTTTCAACACCGGAGAAGCACAGCAGGCCTATGCCACTTTCGGCTGCCATTACATCCAAGACATCGGCATGCACCGTTTTATGGTGTGGGCGCCGAACGCCCGGTCCGTCAGCGTCGTGGGGGATTTCAACGGCTGGGACGCGTCCAGAAACAGGATGGAGAAGCTGCCCACCGGGGTGCATGTCGCTTTCGTGCCGGGCCTTAAGGACGGCGACTGCTACAAGTACCATGTGGTGGGCTGCGACGGCCGCGCGGTGCTGAAGGCGGACCCGTTCGCATTTCACGCCGAAGTGCGGCCGGGGACGGCGTCCAAAGTGTGGAGTCTCGGCGGGTATGAGTGGCATGATTTCGACCATCTGGAGCGCCGCAGGCACGCCAATTCGCTGAAAAAACCCATGGCCATATACGAGATGCACGTCGGCTCATGGCGCGTTAAGGAAGGCTACCGCTTCGCGAACCTGCGCGAGGTGGCGGACGAGCTCGCCGAATATCTCGTTTCCATGCATTTCACGCACGTGGAGATACTGCCCGTCACCGAATATCCGCTGGACGATTCCTGGGGCTATCAGGTGACCGGCTATTACGCGGTGACCAGCCGGTACGGCACGCCGCAGGATTTCATGTATTTCGTGGACACCATGCACCGGCACGGCATCAGCGTTATCATGGACTGGGCGCCGGCGCACTTTCCCAGGGACGAGCACGGGCTGGCTCGCTTTGACGGCACCTGCCTGTATGAGCACGAAAACCCGCTTATGGCCAACCACCCGCAGTGGGGGACGCTGGTTTTCAACTACGGTCGGCCTGAAGTGGTGAGCTTTCTGGTGTCCAGCGCGATGTTCTTCTTCGACGTTTACCATATCGACGGCCTGCGCGTGGACGCCGTGACCTCCATGCTGTACCTCGACTACGCCCGCAAAGAGGGCGAATACGTGCCCAACGAGGATGGCGGCAACATCGACTACCGCGCCGTGGATTTTTTAAGGAAGCTCAATTCCGTGGTGCTGACGCGCTATCCCGGCGCGATAACGGTCGCGGAGGAGTCTACGGCTTTCCCCAATATCACCAAGCCGCCGTACGATGGGGGGCTGGGCTTTGTGTACAAGTGGAACATGGGCTTTATGCACGACACGCTGAGCTATATGTCCATGGACCCGTATTTCCGCCAGTTCCACCACGACAAGATGACGTTTTCGATGTGCTACGCGTTTTCCGAGAACTTCATTCTGCCGTATTCGCACGACGAGGTGGTACACGGTAAGAAGTCTTTGCTGGATAAAATGTACGGCGAATACGACCAGAAGTTCGCTTCGCTGCGCGCGCTGCTGGGTTTCATGTACGCGCATCCCGGCAAGAAGCTGCTGTTTATGGGCTGCGAGTTCGGCCAGTTTATCGAGTGGGCATACCACAAGCAGCTGGACTGGTTCCTGCTGGATTACGACAGCCACCGCGGGCTGCAGCAATATGTGAAGGCGCTGAACGCGTTTTATACCAGCTGCCCGCCGCTGTATGAGCGGGACGACAGCTGGGAGGGATTTGCGTGGCTCAATGTGGACAACGCGCAGCAGAGCTCGCT
>JAAXZP010000058.1 GCA_012719815.1 Christensenellaceae bacterium | reverse complement strand
TGGTTGGCGAGGTAAACCTCCTTGTACGGCGCTATCGCCGCTTCCACCTGCTCAATGCCAAAGCCGATAACGGACAGCATGCCCCCGACTCCGGGCGGCATCGCGCTGTCCATCAGCGCCCCTCGTCGGCGTACCAGGGACGCGCCCACCTCCGGCGTGAACACCCCCGCCGCGCAAAGTGCGCTGTATTCGCCCAGCGACAGGCCCGCGTACACGTCCGCGCGGATGCCTTCGGCTTTCAGCACGGCGAGCAGCGACACGGTGTGCGCGAATATTGCGGGCTGTATCGTCTCGCTGCCGTCCATGCCGCGGCCCTCGAAGCACGCGGCGGCAAGGTCAACTCCGGCAGCCTGTTGGCACAGATCGAACGTCCGGCGGTAAGTATCAGAATAATCGTATAAGTCCGCTCCCATGCCGGGCGCCTGCGCACCCTGCCCGGGGAATAAAAACGCCGTCTTCATATCCCTGCCTCCAGCAAGCCGGCCGCTGCCGCCAGCACCGACCGTATCCTGTCCACGTCGAACAGCTCCCGCACGATGTCCGCCGCGGGCTGAACCTTATCCAGCATGCAGGCGCACTGCCCCGCCATGAACGAGCCGGTCTCCCTGTCGCCGTACACCACGGCGCGCATCAGCGAGCCTTCGCCCAGCTTCTCGATTTTCTCCGCGCCGCCCTCCTCGAACTCCACGCGCTGCATTTCCCTGACCAGCGGGCTTTTCAGAAGCCGCACCGGATGCCCTGTGATGCGCCCCGTCACTTTGGTGTCGATATCCCTGGCCTTGATGATGCGCTCCTTGTAAGCCGCGTGCGCGTTGCATTCCTCCGCGAGTATGAAGCGCGTGCCCACCTGCACGCCCTTCGCGCCCAGACAGAACGCCGCCGCGACGGTGTTCGCGTCGAATATGCCGCCCGCCGCCACCACAGGGATGCTGACGCTGCGCACGATTTCCGGCCACAGCACCAAGGACGTCAGCTCGCCGATGTGCCCGCCCGCTTCGCAGCCCTCCGCAATAACGAAGTCCGCGCCCATGCGCTCCATCAGCACCGCCAGCGCGCGGCTCGCCACTACAGGCGCCACGATGCAGCCCGCCTCCTTCCACATTTTGATGTAGGAGTCCGGATTGCCCGCGCCCGAGATCACCACCGGTACCTTAAGCTCGGCAGCCAGCCGGGCGACTTGCTCCGCGTACGGGCTTAACAGCATGATGTTGAGACCGAACGGCTTATCCGTTTTCTCGCGCAGCATCCGCACCTGAGTTTCCACCCAGTCGGGCGGCGCGTTGCCTGCCGCGATGACGCCGAGGCCGCCCGCCATCGACACGGCGGCGGCGAGGCTCGCGTCCGATACCCACGCCATGCCGCCCTGTATCAGCGGGTATTCCGTTTTCGTCAGCGCGCATATGGTGCCGCCGTACTTCATCCCTTTTTGGCCTCCAGGTACCTGACCAGCTCGCCGACGGTGCGGATGTCCTTAATCTCCTCGTTGGGGATCTTGATGCCCGTCTGCTTTTCGAGGTCGATCAGCATCTCCACCATGTCCAGCGAGTCCATCGAGAAATCCTCCACAAACCGGCTGTCCGGCGTGATCTCGTCGCGGCTCAGTTCGAGCTGCTCCATCAGGTTTTTGATAACGAGTTCTTCCATGTCATTTCTCCTTTTTATTTGGGATTGTCCAGTCTATAACCACTCCTCCGCTCGTGAGCCCCGAGCCAAAGCCGACGAGAGCAACCCTGTCGCCCTGCCTCAGCCACCCGGTGCGGTAAGCGTCGGCCATGGCGATGGGGATCGTCGCGGAAGAGGTGTTGGCGTATTCCGATATGTTGATGAAAAACTGTTCGCGATCAAGCCGCATCGTGCGCATCACGTAGTCGATGATTTTCTCGTTGGCCTGATGCGGTATGATCTTGGTGTACGGCTTCTCGCCGCACATCTTATGAAGACGGCGCAGCGTATCTTCCATCACCTCCACGGCGTATGTGAACACCTCGGAGCCATTCATGCGGATGTACTCCATGCGCCCGTCCACCGGCGGCCCGAAAGGCGTGGTACGCGCCTCTTTCTTTATCACGATGGCGGCGTCGGTGTCCGGCACGGCGTTGAGTATCGGGTAGTGCATATGCGGCTCCTCGCTGCGTCTTAATACCACCGCGCCCGCGCCGTCGCCAAACAGCACGCAGGTGCTGCGGTCCGTCCAGTCCACGTACTTGGACATCGTTTCGCTGGCCACCACGAGGGCACTGTCCGCGCCCAGCGTATCCATCAGCGATATGGCGGTCACCAGCGCGTACACGAAGCCGGTGCACCCGGCGGAGATGTCCATCGCGGCGCAGCGCGGTATGTCCAGCGCTTTCTGCACCGAGCTTGCCATCGCGGGCGTTAAGTTGTCGCCCGAGATGGTGCAGGCCACAATGAGGCCGATATCATCCTTACCCACGCCCGACATCGCCAGCGCTTCCGCCGCGGCCTGCGCCGCCATGCCCACAGCGGTTTCCTCCACTGCGATGCGGCGCTTTTTGATGCCTGTGCGCTTTGAAATCCACTCGTCGCTGGTGTCCACCATCGTTTCCAGTTCAAAATTTGTCACGACTCTTGCGGGCACGCAGCTCGCGACGCCCGCTATCTCTACTGGCGCAAACAATTACAGTCCCCTCATGTTCAGGTATTTTTGGTGCCGGTTTTCCACCAGCCTTTCGGGCGGTATGCGCATGAGCCGCCGCAGCGCCGCGCGTATCACCCGGCGGATCTCCTCCACGCTGGCGTCCATGTTGA
>JAAXZP010000057.1 GCA_012719815.1 Christensenellaceae bacterium | reverse complement strand
TATTCGGGGCGGCGGAAAGCGTCATCTCCTCGCTGCTGATGGCAATACCTGCCGTAAAAGGCGTGTCGTTCTGCGAGGGCTTCGGATTTGCGGGCCTGCGCGGCAGCGAAGCCAACGACGCCTATGTGTTAAAGGACGGCAAAATCTCCACCGCGACCAATCACAACGGCGGCATCCTCGGCGGCATCACCAACGGCAGCCCGGTGATATTCGAAGTGGTGGTTAAGCCCACGGCTTCCATATCCAAGCCGCAGCAGACGGTGAACCTTAAAACGATGGAGGAAGAGACCATCACTGTCAAGGGTCGGCACGACGCGTGCATCGTCCCGCGAGCGGCGGTGGCTATCGCGGCGGCGGCATATATAGCCGCGCTGGACCTGATGATGGAAAGGGGCTGGTAGTTTGGGATACGAAGAGGAAATCAAGGTCTTAAGGGACCGGATCAACGAGATAGACGCGCAGCTGGTGCCGCTGTTCGAAGCGCGTATGCACGCGGTGGACGAGGTGGCGGCAGTCAAGCAGAAGTACGGCATGCCGGTATATGACGCGGCGCGCGAAGCGGCGGTGATCGAGAAAGCGCTGGGGCTCTTGCAGGACGCCTCCTATGCCGATTCGCTGCGCAAGTTCTATCAGTCGCTGATGAGCATCAGCCGCCGTCGCCAGCGCGCCCGCATCAGTTTCCCGCCATTCGTTGAAAAAATTGACGGCGCGGTGGGCTATCTCGGCCTGCCCGGCTCGTTCTCGTACATCGCGGCGCACGAGGCATACCCCGGCGCGCAACTTATGAGCCTCCCCTCATTTGAAGCGATATTCGAAGCGCTGAAAGACGGCAGAATCGCGCTCGCCATGCTGCCCGTGGAAAACACCGAAACCGGCAGCATCACCGCGGTGATCGACCTTCTGGCGCGCTACGGTTATTTCATCATAGCGGAGCGGCTGCTCAAGGTGACGCACAGCCTGCTGGCCCCCGCCGGCGCTACGCTGGATACCATCACCAAAGTCTACTCGCATCCGGAGCCGCTCAGCCAGTGCAGCGAGTTTCTCGCCAGGCATCCTCACATTGCGGCTTTCCCCGCGCTCAGCACCGCACAGGCCGCGCAGGATGTGGCCCGCCTCAATGATGTCACCACAGCCTGCATCGCGTCCGAAGAAGCGGCGGCAATCTATGGCCTTACCGTTCTGGCGACAGGCATCCAGAACAGCGAGGGCAACAGCACGCGGTTCGTGGCCGTCGCGACGCAGCCCGTCGTCCACGCCGGATGCGACAAGACGAGCATCGTGTTCATGGTTGAACACCGCCCCGGCTCGCTGGCGGAAGTGCTGCAGGTGTTCAAGGAGGGCGGCGTCAACATTCACAAGCTGGAATCCCGCCCGCTTAAGGACAGACCTTTTGAATACCTGTTCCATCTGGACTTCGAGGGCAGCGTATCCGACCCGCACGTGGCCGCCGTGCTGGACAAAGTGCGTGACAAATCCGCCGGGCTTACGTGGCTGGGCTCATATTCGCGCATGGCGCAGTGAGGGAATCAGCATGGTCAAAGCGGGACTGATCGGCGAAAAGCTCACCCACAGCCTCTCACCGCAGCTACACGAAAAATACGGGCGGCTGGCCGGCTTGGATATCGCTTATACCCTGCATGAAACAGCGACCGATGGCCTTGCCGCATTGCTGGAACGACTGGAAGCTGACGGCTATGCCGGCGTCAACGTGACAATACCGTACAAAAAGACCGTGGTACCTTACCTTGCCTGGCTTTCGCCCGAAGCGCAGTCCATCGGCGCGGTGAACACCATCCGTTTCGACAGCGGCGGTCGCACCGGACACAATACCGACTATTTCGGCCTTAAATCTCTGCTGGAGAGAAACGGCTTCCGCCTTGCAGGCAGGCGTGTAGCCATACTGGGCACCGGCGGAGCCGCCAGATGCGCGTACTTCCTGGCCCGGGATGAAGGCGCGGCGGAGGTGTTCACCGTCAGCCGCCGTCCCGAAGAAGCGGACAGCGATATTACGGCTATCAGCTATGCAGCGCTGGAACGCATGAGCAGCATCGACGTGCTGATCAACGCGACGCCGATCGGCATGTACCCCCACGTTTCCGCCTGCCCCGTATCAGATGTCGTCATACAAAAATGCGGCGCGGTGGTGGACACCATTTACAACCCGGCGGAGACGGCTCTGCTGAAAAAGGCGGCCGCGCTGGGCATCCCCCATGCCAACGGCTTGTGGATGCTGTGCGCGCAGGCGCTGGCCTCGGAACAAATCTGGACGGGCCGCCCTTTCACGATGGAAGAATGCGCCGCCGTTTACGACTACATCCGCCGCTCCAACATCGTGCTCATCGGCATGCCGGGCAGCGGCAAGTCCACAGTGGGCTCTCTGCTGGCTGAGCGGCTGGGCAGGGGTTTTGTGGATACCGACGCCATGGTGGAAGCCGCGCATGGCCCCATCCCCCGCATATTCGCTCAGCATGGCGAAGCGGTATTCCGGCAGTACGAGCTGGACGCGGCGCGGAAAGCAGCGGGATACATGCGCACCGTGATATCCACCGGCGGCGGCATCGTGCATACTGAAGCGGCCATGCAGGCCCTCCGCGAAACGGGCATCGTCGTGTATATCGACAGGCCGCTGGAAAGGCTGCTCAGCGAAACGGATACATCCGGCCGTCCGCTGCTGGCCGGCGGAAAAAGCGCCATCGCCGCTTTGTACCAGAAGCGCCACCATCTCTATCAGGAGTATGCGGACATCATATCGGAAAACACGGCGGACGCATCCGCATGCGCCCAGGACATCACCATAAAGCTGGAGGAATACTTAAAATGAAGATACTGGTCATCAACGGGCCCAAC
>JAAXZP010000056.1 GCA_012719815.1 Christensenellaceae bacterium | reverse complement strand
TCAATGGTGAGTGCTAACAGGAAAGGAGGTGGGGCGCATGGAACTGAGCGATAGGAAGCTGGCAATACTCAAGGCTGTCATCGACGACTATATCATGACAGGCCTGCCGATTGGCTCGCGGACGATTTCGAAGAAACATGGAATCGAGCTTTCTTCTGCCACAATCCGCAATGAAATGGCGGATTTGGAAGAACTGGGCTTTTTGGTGCAGCCTCATACCTCCGCGGGGCGCATTCCGTCTCACAAGGCCTATCGCTACTATGTGGATCGGCTGATGAAGGTTGTCAAGCTCAATTCCGTAGAGGCGGAGAATATCAAGCGCTATTTCCAGGACCGCCTGTCCGAGGTGAACGAGGTATTGGAGAAAGCGGCACAGGCGCTGTCCGATACGACGCACCATATATCTATGGTGCTCAAGCCGCAGCTCAAGCAATCCGTCATCAAGCGCATCCAGATCGTCAAGATCACCGAAAGGAAGGCGATACTGCTGGTGGTGACAGATGCCGGCCTGGTGACGGATACTGTCATCGTGGTGCCCGAGGGCATGTCGTCCGACTATATGGAGATGATCTCCCGCCTGCTGACTGAGAAGCTGTCGCAAAAGACGCTGGAAGACGCCGAGTCCGACCTGCGCCGCAGCCTGGAGGAGAATCTCAGGCTCAACAAAGAGTTCGTGGATGACCTGGTAACGGCGATCGAAAACAGCGTGGAGCCCCAGGGCGAAAAGGGCATTGTGCTGGGCGGAACGCAGAATATCATCGAGTATCCGGACTTTATGAGCATTGAAAAGGCCAAGAGCTTCATATCCGTGCTGCAGACCAAAGAAATGCTTTACGATATGATGAAGAAGGCGACGCGGCTGGAGTTCTCCGTCACCATCGGGCAGGAGAACGAGGTGAAGGAGCTTCAGGATCTCTCCGTGGTGACCGCTACTTACAAGGTCGGCGGCAAATCGCTGGGTTCGTTCGGCGTGATCGGGCCCACCCGGATGGATTACTCGAGAGTCATATCGATACTCGGGTTTGTGAGCCAGAGCCTCAACAGCATATTATCAGAATTTGTTGAGGAAGATTAATAAGGAGGTGTTATGCACCAATGGGTGACATAGAGAAGAACGAAACCAACGAAACGGCAATGGACGAAACGGCTGAGAACGCAGCCGCTGAACACTCCCAGCCGGCGGAGGAGGCCAAATCTGAGAGGGCGAACCCTAAAGAAGCTGCGGAAGGGATGAAAACGGAAGAAAAAGCGGAGGAGGCCAAATCAGATGAAAGGGACAGCGAGCTTGAGGCCGTAAAAGCCGAAAGGGATGAATATAAGGACAAATATCTTCGCCTGCTGGCGGAGTTCAATAACTACAAAAAGCGCACTGCCTGCATCCGGAGCGACTCGATTAAAGATGGCCAGTGCGAGGCGATCGGGCAGATATTGCCGGTGCTCGATAACCTGGAAAGAGCCATTGCCCACTTAGAGGGCGATACAGACAACCCGATGGCGCAGGGGATCCAGATGGTGTACAGACAGCTGCTTGACACGCTGGAAAAGCTGGGCATTAAGGGAATCCCGGCGCTGGGCGAGCCGTTTGATCCCAACCTGCACCAGGCTGTGCAGATGGTGGAAGCCGCTGAGGGGCAGACGCCAGGCAGCGTAGGCGCTGTGGTACAGAAGGGATATATGACTGACGACCGGGTTATCCGGCACAGTATGGTGATTGTAAACAAATAAAAAGATTCTATTCTGATTTATATTAAGGAGGAAATTTGACGATGGGTAAAATAATAGGAATCGATTTGGGTACAACCAACTCATGCGTGGCCGTGTTGGAAGGCGGCGAACCGACTGTCATCGTCAATGCGGAAGGCTCCCGCACCACGCCTTCAGTGGTTGCATTTTCCAATACAGGAGAAAGAATGGTCGGCCAGGTGGCCAAGAACCAGGCCATCACCAACCCGGACAGGACCATCATCTCCATTAAGCGGGATATGGGTACCGACCGGAAGGTTGTCATAGATGGAAAGAGCTACACGCCGCAGGAGATCTCCGCGATGATACTGCAGAAGCTCAAAGCGGACGCGGAAGCGTACCTGGGCGAGCCGGTGACCGATGCGGTCATCACGGTCCCGGCTTACTTTACCGACAGCCAGCGCCAGGCCACCAAGGACGCGGGTCGCATTGCGGGCCTTAACGTGCAGCGTATCATCAACGAACCGACGGCTGCGGCATTAGCCTACGGCATCGACAAGGAGAAAGAACAGAAGGTGCTGGTGTTCGACCTGGGCGGCGGTACGTTCGACGTTTCCATTTTGGAGATCGGCGACGGCGTGTTTGAAGTGCTCGCCACCAGCGGCAACAACCGCCTGGGCGGCGACGATTTCGACAAGAAGATAATGGACTATATCATCTCGGAGTTCAAAAAGAGCCATGGTATAGACCTGTCGCAGGATAAGTTTGCGATGCAGCGCATCAAGGAAGCGGCGGAAAAGGCCAAGATAGAACTGTCCAACGTGCTGCAGACCCATATCAACCTGCCGTTCATCACGGCGGACGCTTCGGGCCCCAAGCATCTTGACATGACGCTGACGCGGGCCAAGTTTAACGAACTGACGGCTGACCTCGTGGAGCAGACCGCGATACCCACACGCAGGGCTATGGAAGACGCGGGTGTCAAGCCCTCCGACCTCTCCAAGGTTATACTGGTGGGCGGTTCCACGCGTATTCCCGCGGTGCAGGAGAAGGTCAAGGAGCTCACCGGCAAGGATCCGTTCAAGGGTATCAACCCGGACGAATGCGTGGCCATCGGCGCGGCGATACAGGCCGGCGTCATCGGCGGCGAAATCAACGACATTGTTCTTCTGGACGTGACGCCGCTGTCGCTGGGCATTGAGACGCTGGGCGGCGTGTTCACCAAGCTGATCGAGCGCAACACGACGATACCCACCAAGAAGAGCCAGATATTCTCCACCGCTGCGGACGGGCAGACCAGCGTGGAAATCCACGTGCTGCAGGGCGAGCGCGAGATGGCGGCGCATAACAAGACGCTGGGCCGCTTCCAGTTGACCGGTATCCCACCTGCCCCGCGCGGCGTGCCGCAGATCGAGGTGACGTTCGACATCGACGCCAACGGCATTGTGCACGTGTCCGCGAAGGACCTGGGCACCGGCAACGAGCAGAAGGTGACGATCACCGCGTCCACCAATATGACCAAGGAAGAGATAGACAGGGCCGTCAAGGAAGCCGAAATGTACGCCGCTCAGGATAAGAAGGAAAGAGAACGCGTCGAGATCCGCAACAACGCTGACGCGCTGGTGTTCCAGACCGAAAGGACGCTTAGGGATCTTGGCGCCAAGGTGAGCAGCGAAGACAAGGCCCGCATCGAAGCGGAGATTTCCAACGTGAAGAGCGCTTTGAGCGGCACGGATACCGATGCCATCAAAGCCGCGGCAGACAAACTCTCGCAGGTGTCTTACGAAGTGTTCGGCAAGGTGTACAGCCAGGCCAACGCGCAGAACGCTGCCGGAGCCGGCCCGGGTCCGGGCGGCGCGCAGAGCGCCCCGCACGCTGATAACGTCGTGGACGCCGCCTACGAAGTGGTTTACGACGACAAACAAAACAAGTAAAGCATATAATAGCGATATATACATCACTGCAAGGTTGCCAAAAGCCAGAGCGGGTGTCCGCTTTG
>JAAXZP010000055.1 GCA_012719815.1 Christensenellaceae bacterium | reverse complement strand
TTGCCGTAGACCGCCGCGGTGGCGATGCTGCGGTATCCGGCCTTGAGCGCGGTGCTCACCGCCTGCTCCACCTCGAGACCTTCGTCCACCTGCCACACGCCCAGGCCCAGCCTCGGCATCTTCACGCCGTTGTTCAGCGTCACGGTATCATTCAGGCCCGAAATCATCATGATGTCTTCCTTTCTGTAAGCATTTGTCATGGAATAATTCGACATGGCTTATACAATCCCTGCCCGCAGCTGCAAATTTGCCCGGCCGGCTTCGATGTGGCTATACGGCTATGCCTTGCGGCAGCGCGCGCCCCTGATGATTGCTTGAACGCTGTCCACCACGTTGCCGAATATGACAAGCCCGGTGAGCACGATGGGCACAAGGCGCCACAGCTGCGCGGCGGTTTCGGACAGGCTCCATTCGGTGCCGATCTGCGTCATGAAGTGCGGGTTCCACACGCCGGACGCCGGCCCGAACAGCAGTATGAACATCACCGTCGTCACGATATTGAGCGCCGTTATCGCGAGCGACAGGGGAAGCGTATAGCGGCCGACGACCAGGCGGAGCGCTTCCTTCCCCAGCCCGACGCAGATCATCACGTCCACAAGCGGCAGCTGCCGGTAGAACACACCTGGGTCGAACGCCGGCACCATGCGCAGGCTGCCGTCCTCGAGGATGTACGCGCCGAAAAGCTGCGGCGCGGCGTTTATAAGTACCAGTAGCAGCACGATGAACACGATGCCCGCGATGGGTTCGCCGCGCGGTATGGCGGTGTTTTTCTCGGGCACGGGCGGCAGGTCGTCCGGGTTCCATTCCATGTCTTTGAGGAAGGAACCCCCGCTCCACCGCTCGATCAGCGCGAATACGATGGTGACCCACGCGAACGCCTGCACCATCGCGCTGAAAACCGCCGCGAGAAATATGCCCACAGCGGCGAAAATGTTCGCCGGCGCGTCGGTAATAAAGCCGATGATTTGCGCCACCGCCATGCCGAACCCCGTGGCGGCCAGCACGATTTTCAGCACCAGAAGATACGTGTCGTAGTATTCCGGACCGATCAGGCTGCGCTTCGCGCCGCTGTACCGGGAGGCCAGCTCCGCCGGCCGGCCCAGCTCGCGCAGCACCGCGATGATGTCCTCACGTTTTCCGCCGCCCCGGGCCGACAGCATGTCGTCAATCAGCCCGCGCAGCTCCGCCTCGATATCCGCGCGCTGCGACTGCGGCAGCCGCCGGACCACCTGGTAGACATAGCGGTCAATCAGATCGCCTGTCTGCGCCGTGTTATGGCTCATGGTTTTCTCCCTCCCGGATTAATTCGTTCACGGCGGCCTGCATATCCGCCCAGTCGCTCAAGAGCAGCCTGTAAACCTCGCGGCCCGCTTCGCTCATCGCGTAATACTTGCGCGGCTTGGGGCCGGACGTTTCCCATTCGCTGGTGAGCAGCCCCTGCTTTTCCAGCCGGCGCAGCAGGGGATACAGCGTGCCCGGCTCCACCGGCATGCCGCTTTTCTCCAGGTGTTCCACCAGCGCGTAGCCGTAGCGCGGCCTGTCAAGAAGGCTCAGGATGCACAGCACGATGGCCCCGCGCCTAAGCTCCTGCTCAAGGCTTACCAGTACGCCCCGCACATCTTCCGTCATGTCATCACCTCAGCCCTATTATACTGTGTGACGCACAATAATGCAAAAACAATAATAAGAAAATTATTATAATATTTTGGCGGATTATAGTGAAGGCATACGCCATTGCCGCGGCGCATAGGTATAATTACGTAACAGGTGAAGGAGAAGCGGTTATGGGATATCAGATCATGGTGGAGCCCGGCGTGCAGGTATACGTGGAGGATTTAAACCCGCAGGGCGCGCATACGATACTGTTCCTGCACGGGTGGCCGCTTAATGGCAGCGCGTACGAATACCAGCTGGAGCACCTGCCCAAAATGGGCTTTCGGTGCCTTGCGATGGACACGCGCGGCTTCGGGCGGTCGGACAGGCCGTGGCACGGGTACGACTACAACCGCCTTGCGGACGACGTGCGGGCGGTGATCGACACGTTCGGGCTGGAAGGCATCACGCTGGCGGGTCATTCGATGGGCGGCGCGATCGCCATCCGGTATATGGCGCGGCACGGCGGCAAGGGCGTGGGCAAGCTGGCGCTGTTCGGCGCGGCGGCGCCCAGCTTCGTGCGGCGGCCCGACTTTCCGTACGGCAAGATGCGAGACGAGGTAAACGCGCTGATCGAGCAGGGGTATAAAAGCCGGCCCACAATGCTGCGCGCGTTCGGCGATATGTTCTTCTACCGGTACGTGCCGCCGGCTCTCATCGACTGGTTCCTTGGGCTGGGTCTGGAGGCTGCCGGTTGGGCCACGATGCAGTGCCTCGTCACGCTGCGCGACAGCACGATGTTCGGCGACCTCGGCCGTATCCGCGTGCCCACGCTGATACTGCACGGCGTGCACGATAAGATATGCCCGTTCGCTCTGGGCGAGATGCAGCACAAAGGCATCAGGACCTCGGTGCTGGTGCCCTTCGAGGAGAGCGGCCACGGCCTTTTCTGGGAGCAGCGCGAGAAGTTCAACAGCGAGCTTGCGGGCTTCGCCGGCAGCTGACGCGCGGGGCGACCGCCACTTTGCGTGGCGGCGCGCCTGAAAAGATGGGACAAGCCTTCATGACTTGTAAAAACACGCCAAACCGCGAAGGCGGTTGCCTCCCCTTGGCCGGCGGATTATAATAAGGCGTAATTCCGGACCATATTCGGGTGGGGGGGTGC
>JAAXZP010000005.1 GCA_012719815.1 Christensenellaceae bacterium | reverse complement strand
CGGCGCGCGCGCCACGGTGTGCACGAGACAGGCGATCTGAACAATATAACACCCGACTACATGCTGATGATCGGGACGGGGTTTGACGGCGCGAGGGAACAGATTGCGCAATCCCGCAAACGCTTCTTGGGTGATAAGCAGAAGCAGCGGTTTCTGTCTGCGCTGGAAGAAATGATCGCCCTTTTGCAGGATCTCGCGGAAAGGTACCGGCAAAAGGCTCTCGAGGTTGGAAACGAAACTGTCGCCAATACGTTTGCGAAAATACCGGCCAGGCCAGCCGAAACCCTGCTTGAAGCGATGCAGTTTTTTCGTCTGCTGCATTACGGCTTATGGTGTGCGAACAACTATCAGGTGACGGTCGGAAGGGCTGACCAATACCTTTATCCGTATTATCTTAAGGATATGGCCACCGGCCAATATACAAGGGACGACATGCTTGAACTGGTCGAGGAATTCTTTCTCTCCTTCAACCGGGACAGCGATCTCTATGAAGGTGTCCAGCAAGGGGATAACGGCCAAAGCCTGGTGCTGGGAGGAGTGAATGAGGACGGCTCAGACAGTTACAATGAGCTGTCCGAGCTGATGCTGACGGCCAGCCTGGAGCTGAAAGTCATCGACCCGAAAATCAATCTTCGTGTGAGCGCAAAAACGCCGTTTGACAGAATCGTGGAAGCCACAAAGCTGACAAGACAGGGGCTTGGTTTTCCGCAGTATATGAACGATGACATCAATATCCCTGCGCTAATCAACTGGGGGTATAAACCTGAGGATGCGTTCGGCTACTCCGTCGCCGCATGCTGGGAGCTCATCATTCCGGGCAAGGGCACGGATATACCAAATGCGGACGGGCTTTCTTTTGCGAAGGTGGTATTGAACGCTGCGAAGAAACAACTGATGGACTGCGAAACCTACGAAGACTTTGTTGCGGCGGTCAGGAAGGAGCTTAAGGACGAGGTGGATCGCCTGATAGGCAGTACGAAAAACCTCTGCATGATTCCGGCTCCGATGCTGTCGTTGATGATGACCGGCTGCATTGAAAACGCAAGAGACGCGGCAGATGGGTGCGAGTATAACAACATCGGTTTTCATGGGCCCGGCCTATCGACGGCTGCAGATTCCATGGCGGCGATCAGGCGCTTTGTGTTTGAGGAAAAATCCGTGCCGCCGGGAGAGCTATTGACGGCTCTCGAGAACGATTATGCCGGGAGCGAGGCGCTGATGAATACCCTTCGCTGCGACGCACCGAAGATGGGGCATGATGACGATGAGACTGATGCAATAAGCGTCATGCTTTTGGATACCTTTGCGGAGGCATTAAAGGGGCGGAAAAACGAACGCGGAGGGATCTACCGTGCCGGCACGGCGGCTGCGATGTATTATATATGGTCTGGGGAGCAGCTTGGCGCTACGCCGGATGGCCGGCGTGCTCGTGAACCGCTGCCGTGTAATTATTCTCCAAGCCTGTTCGCGAAAGTGAAAGGGCCTATATCAACGATCAAATCGTTTACGAAACAAAACTTGAAGGATGTGGCTAACGGCGGTCCCCTTACCCTTGAGCTCCATGACACGGTATTCCGCGCCCCTGACAGCCTGGAAAAAGTCGCATCGCTCGTCAGGTTGTTTATCGAGCGAGGCGGCCACCAGCTGCAGTTAAACGCCGTCAACCGGGAAGCCATGCTCGACGCCCAAAAAAGGCCTGAGCTGTATCGAAACATGATTGTACGTGTATGGGGCTGGAGTGGTTACTTCGTCGAACTCGACAAAGAGTATCAGGATCAGATTATACAGCGGGCGGAGTTCGTCGTTTGACGGGACGCCGTAAGCCCGAAACCAAAGGCAGACCATACTGAAGAGCGAACGGCAGGTGATCAGTCATGAACAAACTGCTCAAGCGTGGAAGAAGTGTCGTTATAGCCTGGATATTGTCGTACATGCTTATCGTGGCGCTGGCCGTGGTGGGCAATATCATTACGACGAATATATTCGCAAACTCATTTAAGGAACAGATATTCAAGGACACGACTCAGACACTGGACCATGCCCGCAAGAACGCGGATGACCGTATGCGGGACATCAGAAAGACAGCTCACCTGATAGGCGCCAATGCAAATCTGGACAAGCTCTTGAGCGATAAATCCAACAGCACGACAGCGCTTAACTATAACGACTTTATTTCCGAACTACGGAGTTATCAGGTCGCGAACAGTTTTATCAAAAAGATATTCGTCTTCCCCGAAAACAAGGACAATGTGATCTCCACCACCTATGTCAGAGATGCGGTGTATCGCAGGCAGCTCCTGTCACAATATGTGACGGTTGACGGCACAGATATGACCGAGATAATCAAGGAGCCTCATTACAGTGACTTTTTGTTGATGACGGCACGTGAACGCCCGTCGGCTTCCTCGTCGGTCGTGGTGTTCCTGCAGTCGCTTCCAGCAGATTCGCAGAAACGGAGAGACGGCACGCTCATGCTCGTCATGAACAGCTCCTCGCTGCTTG
>JAAXZP010000004.1 GCA_012719815.1 Christensenellaceae bacterium | reverse complement strand
TAGCCCGAACACAACCAGCACTGCCAGGCCGCCGACGTAGCCCAGTTCCTCCACGATGATGGCGAAGATGCAGTCCGACTCGCTATACGGCAGGTATAAGAACTTCTGCCGAGAGTTGCCCAGCCCCAGGCCGAACAGCCCGCCCGAACCGATGGAATACAGCGACTGTATCAGCTGGTAGCTTAGGTCCCCGGAATATTTCCACGGGTCGGTAAACGCCAGTATGCGGTTGATGCGGTATTCCCCCGCCACCATCGCCAGCGCGCCGCCCCCTATGCCCCGCACGCCCATGATGCCGAAATGCAGCAGGTTCGCGCCTCCCACCAGCACCATCACGAAAACCAGCAGCGCCAGCGTCACCACCGCGCTGAAGTTGGGCTGGAAGTACAGCAGCACCGCCGAGATGGCCAGCAGCACAAGGCCGGGCAGCATGCCGTATCTGAACGTGCGCATCCTGTCCTGGTGAATGGATATGCTGCCCGCCAGGAACACGATGATGGCAAACTTTAAAACCTCCACGGACTGCAGGTCGAGGAAATACAGGTTCACCCAGCGCCGCGAGCCGTTGATCTCGATGCCCACGCCCGGCACAAACACCAGCAGCATCAGCACCAGCGCGATACCCAGTATGATATAGCGCAGCTTCAAGAACTTGTTGTAGTCGAAGAACATCGCGGCGATCATCGCCACCAGGCCGATGGCCGCGCCGCTCACCTGTTTCCAGAAGTAATAGTATCCATCGTAGTTGGTGTTCGGGCTGTTTTCGGCGGCGTAAAAGCTGGCGGAAAACACCATCACGATGCCGAACAGCACCAGCACGATGGTCAGGACAAGCAGCGTATAGTCAAACGGGCGTCTGCCCATGTTATTCTCCGTGGATTGAGTTGACAATACTCTTGAACACCCGTCCTCTCTCTTCAAAATCGGTAAACATATCGTAGCTGGCGCACGCGGGCGACAGCAGCACGTTCCAGCCTTCCTGAGCCAGCTTGCGGCTCATGAGTACCGCTTCCTCAAAGCTGTCCGCCGTGTATATGTTTTTGAAGCCCGCCTTCTCAGCATCCCGTAATATCTTTTGCTGCGTGTCGCCGATGGCCACAATCGCGCGGATGTTGTCGCCAAAGCCTGCGATGAGCTGCTCGAAGCTGCTGTTCTTGTCGTACCCGCCCATGATGATGACGGTGGGCCGGGTCATGGCGGCGGCCGCTTTCTCGGTGGCGTCCGGGTTGGTGCCCTTGGAGTCGTTGATGTAGCGCACGCCGTCAACCTCGCGCACAAACTCGATGCGGTGCTCCACGCCGGGGAACGTCATCAGCGTGTGGCGGATCACGTCCGCCGGTATCTTGTAGCTCCGGGCCAGCGCCGTGGCCGCCAGCGCGTTCTCCAGGTTGTGCACGCCGGGTAGCGTCACCTCGTCAGCATGGCAGATAAGATGTTTCCCGTCGTCCTCAGCGCTCACGATATTCCCTTCTTCTATAAATACGCCGGAGTCCAGCTTAACTTGCCGCGAAAACCAAATTATCCGGGAGCGCGGCTGTTTTACCATCGCCCGGGTGATGGCGTTGTCGTAGTTGAGCACGCAGAAGTCAGTTTCCGTCTGGTTCTCGAATATGCGCGCCTTGGCCGCGATGTAGTTTTCCATCGTACCGTAGCGGTTGAGATGGTCTTCGGTGATGTTGAGCACGGTGCACGCGTGCGGCCGGAACGTCTCTATGGTCT
>JAAXZP010000054.1 GCA_012719815.1 Christensenellaceae bacterium | reverse complement strand
GTTGTTGGTCAGGAAGTTAATCAGCGACGACTTTCCGACGTTGGACTTACCGCAGATGGCAATCTCCGGCAGCCCCGTTTCGGGATAGTCGGCCTTTTTTTTCATGCTTGCCAAAAACCGGGCGCTTTTTATCTGCATTCAGGACTCCTGACTGGGCTGCAACGCAATACTCAGTACTTCGCTGAGTTCGGACACCTGGATAAAGTTGATGTGACGGCGCACGGCAGGCGGCATCGAATCCAAGTCTTTCTCATTACCCTTGGGAATGATGATGGTCTTGATGCCCACTTTGAGCGCGGCTAAAGACTTTTCTTTTAGGCCGCCAACGGGCAGCACGCGCCCGGTCAGCGTCAGCTCGCCCGTCATGGCGATATCATGCCGCGCCGGGCGGCCTGAAAGTGCGGACACCAGCGCCGTCGCGATGGTGATACCCGCCGAAGGGCCGTCTTTGGGGATCGCGCCCTCGGGCAGGTGGATGTGGATATCCGTGTTGTCGATAAAGTCTTCCGGAACGCCCAGCTCAGTGCAGTGAGCGCGCACGTAGCTGAGCGCCGCCTTGGCGCTTTCCTGCATCACTTCGCCCAGCTTGCCGGTCAGCTGAAGCTTGCCCTTGCCGCGCATGCGGAGAGCTTCCACGACGAGCGTCTGCCCACCGGCTGCCGTCCACGCGAGGCCCATCACCACGCCGACGCGGTCTTCGGCTTCGGCGTCGTTATGGGAATAAATCGGGGCCCCCAGATATTTGTGCACCAGGTTTTTGTTGACGACGATGCTGCTCTTGCCTTTGGAGAGGTCCACCACGCATTTGCGGAACACTGTCGCGATCTTACGCTCCAGCTCGCGCACGCCCGCTTCCCGTGTATAGCGCCGGATGATTTCGATGAGCGCGCTGTCCCTGATGACGACCTCATGAGGCTCCAGCCCGTGCGCTTCGCGCTGCTTGGGTATAAGGTGGTTCTTCGCGATGCCAATCTTCTCCAGCTCGGTATAGCTCGACAGCTCTATGATCTCCATCCTGTCCAGCAGCGGCGCGGGAATGGCATCATAATTGTTGGCCGTCGTCAAAAACATTACGTGTTCCAGGCTGACCGGTATGTCCAGATAATGGTCGCGGAAACTGTTGTTGATCTCTGGGTCCAAAACTTCCAGCATCGCGGCAGCCGGGTCGCCCCGAAAGTCGCTGGTCATCTTGTCGATTTCGTCGAACAGGAACACCGGGTTCATGCTGCCCGCCTGCTTGATGGACGCGATGATGCGGCCGGGGATGGCACCGTTATAGGTGCGGCGATGGCCGCGGATCTCCGCCTCGTCGCGCACGCCGCCCAGCGAGGTGCGCACGAACTTGCGGCCAATCGCGCGTGCGATGGAACGGGCAATGGAAGTCTTGCCGGTTCCAGGCGGCCCCACAAAGCACAGTATCGGCCCGCGCATGTCCTTCTTGCGCGCCAGCACCGCCAGATATTCGATAATGCGGTCCTTAACCTTTTCCAGACCATAGTGGTCCTCGTCCAGTATCGCGCGGGCGTGCTCCAAATCCAGATTGTCTTCCGTCATCACGTTCCATGGCAGGTCGAGTATCCACTCCACATAGGTGCGGATGACGCCCAGCTCCGGGGAGCCGAGGGAGAGCTTTTCCATGCGCGATATCTCTTTTTCCACCTTTTCGCGGATTTCGTCGCTCAAGGAGAGCTTCGAGAGCCTTTCGCGCAGCTCGTCCGCGTCCGACTGCACGCTGCCTGATTCGCCCAGCTCGTTCTGGATGGCGCGCAACTGCTCGCGCAGTACGTATTCCTTCTGCGACTTGTCGATTTGCTTGCGCACCTTGCCGCGGATTTCGTTCTC
>JAAXZP010000053.1 GCA_012719815.1 Christensenellaceae bacterium | reverse complement strand
TTTGGGGAAAAAGCCAAAAATAAATACTCAGGAGGACATTTCATGATCAAGATTGGCACCTATTTTGCGTATTGGGCTCAGGAATGGAAGGTAGACTACTTCCCGTATATCGAGAAGGCGAAAAAAGCCGGCTTCGATGTTCTGGAGATTTCCTCAGGGATATTGGATCTGCGGGACGATGAACTGACAGCTCTGAAAAACGCAGCGAAGGATGCGGGGCTGACTTTGACGGCATGCCTGGGCGTCACACGCGATATGGACGTCTCGTCGGCGGACGAGGTGACACGCCGCAAAGGCATCGACTATCTCAAACGGCTGTTCATCGCAATGGATAAGGCAGATATCCGCAAGCTGGGCGGCATCATCTATGCCTATTGGCCGTGCGATTACTCACAGCCGGTGGACAAGCCTGCAGTGCGCGCGCGCAGCATCAAAAGCGTGCAGGAGCTGGCAGACGACGCGGCACAGTATGGCATAGAGCTGGAGATGGAAGTCGTCAACCGGTTTGAGCATTTTCTGCTGAACGACGCTAAAGAAGCGGTGCAGTATGTGAAGGATGTCGGACGTCCCAACGTAAAGGTCATGCTGGATTGTTTCCATATGAACATCGAAGAAGACAACATGGGAGACGCAATCCGCTACACAGGCGAATACCTCGGGCATTTCCACATCGGCGAAACCAACCGCAAGGTGCCGGGCAAGGGCCGCATGCCGTGGGATGAGATGGCCCAGGCGCTGCGCGATATCAATTACCAGGGATATGTGGTGATGGAGCCGTTCGTGAAGATGGGCGGCGGCGTGGGCAGCGACATCAAGGTATGGCGCGATCTGTCTGACAACGCGGATGAAGCGCAGCTCGACGCGGATATCGCTGAATCGGTGAAATTCCTGCGCACGAAATTCTACTGATGCCCATTTTTGCTGAGCCTAAGCGAAACTCGTTTTGCTTAGGCTCTATTCGTAATATGATAATAGCGCCCATTTCGGGGAGGAACAGAATTGAAAGCTGCTTATTATTACGGAATTGGTGACATGAGACTGGAGGAAACTCCTGTCCCCGACATCGCCGAGGACGAGCTGCTGCTGCGTGTGCGGGCTGCCGCCGTGTGCGGAACAGATCTGCGCATACTCAAAGCCGGCCATTTCAAGATACCCGAAGGCTCTCGGCGCGTCCTCGGTCATGAGACCGCCGGCGAGGTCGTAAAAGTGGGTTCCAGCGTAACGGGCTTCGATGTGGGCGACCGCGGCGCTGCGCTGCCCAACGTCGGCTGCGGCCACTGCCGCTGGTGCCTTAAGGGGCTCAATCAGCTCTGCCCGGACTACGAGGCGTTGGGCATCAGCTACGACGGCGGATTTCAGGAATATATGCGGGTGCCCGGCCGGGCGATTCAGCGCGGCAACATCATAAAAATACCCGCCTCGCTGTCTTATGTTGAGGCAGCGCTTTTGGAACCGTTCTCCTGCGCATACAACGCGTCCGAGTCGCTGCGCACCGCGCCCGGGGATACCGTGCTGATCGTCGGAACAGGCCCCATCGGCGCATGCCATGTGATGATCAGCCGCGTCGCGGGGGCCAGCCGGATCATCGTCGCGGGAAGGACGGACGCGCGGCTTGAGCTGAGCCTGCATTTCGGGGCAGACTTCACCGTCAATACCAGCCGTACCGACCTTGGCCAGGCGGTCATGGAGCTGACGGACGGCGTCGGCGCGGACGTGATCATAACCGCGTGTTCCGTACCCGAGGTTCAGGCACAGGCGCTGGAGCTGGCGGCACGCGGCGGCCGCGTCAACTTTTTCGGCGGCCTGCCCAGGGGTCAGGAGATCGTACCTCTCAACACCAACCTCATTCATTATAAAGAGCTGCAGGTAGGCGCCACCACCGGTTCCAGCGTTCTGGACTTTCACCAGTCCATGCGTATCGTGGCATCCGGGAAACTGCGGCTGGCCGATCTTGCAACGGGCCTGTTCCGGCTGGATCAGATCCATCAGGCGTTTGACTACGCAGCAGGAAGACAGGGAATGAAGGCTGTGGTGGTAATGGACGATTAATGCCCTGCACAGCCCGATGAAACGGAGTGCTACGGTTTGAGCACCATGCGGATAATCGCCGTCTGCAGGCGGTCGGGCAAAGCGTTCAGCAGCAGAAGCAGCGGGTTGCGGTTGATATTATACACATAGCGCGGGCGCCGCGCCTGAAGCGCTTTCAATACAGTACGGGCGATGGCCTCCGGCATCACTTTGCGCGACTCAACCCGCTCCACGATTCTGCGGAACCTGGCCGCGGTGCATGCGTACAGCCTTGTGTGTGCGTGGAAATCGTTCAGCCTTTGCATGGAAACGTCGAGCAGCTGCGTATTCACCGCGCCCGGGCGTATCACCGAGACGCCGATGCCCAAAAGCTGCAGCTCCATACGCAGCGAGAAAGCGTATTTCTCCAGCGCTGCTTTGGTGATGCCGTATATGCCCGTAAAAGGCAGCGGGTCCAGCGGCGCGAGCTCGCTGCTGACCAGCACGACCCGGCCGCCCTGCTCAAGCAGCGGCACAAACGCGCGGTTCATCCGGTACGGGCCGGACAGGTTCACGCCGAATATCCGGGCCCAATCCTCTTCCGGCATCTCGACCAACGAATTGAGGTCATACAC
>JAAXZP010000052.1 GCA_012719815.1 Christensenellaceae bacterium | reverse complement strand
CGGGACGACGTAACGGCTGAGCAGATTGCCTCCTACAGAGAATATCTGCTGGACACGATAATACAGGTTTACAGGAACTTCGAGAAGTATTTTGATCAGGCGTGGGAGAAGGATGCCCGTACGGAACTGAAAAGCGTCAAGGGCTTCAAGGAGGCCGTGATGCGCGAAATATTTGAAGACACCATCGGCTATGCGGGCTGCGAGGTCAACCGGCGCATACTGGGCTTTGCGCACGTGGCGGATGTCCAGTCCATCGCGGACGAAAAGCGCCGCGCGGCGGCCCAGCTGCTGGCACTATCCATCGGCGAGGCGGCCATCATGATGCGCCAGGAGATGAACAGCATCGACGATCTGGTTGCGCTGGGGATAACAAAAACGCAGGAATGAGGAGAATAAGTATGGCTGAGTTTTATACATTGAAATGGGTCGACGGGAAGCTCTCGCTTCTCGACCAGACCCTGCTGCCCAATGAGACGGTTTATAGGGACTATGATACGGTGGAGGGTGTATGGACGGCTATCCGGACGATGATTGTACGGGGCGCTCCGGCCATCGGCGTGACGGCTGCTTACGGTATGGTGATATCCGCAAACCGCGCGCCCAACGACAATTTTGACGCTTTTTTCGAGCAGTATAAAAAGGACGCCGAATATCTGGCCACGTCGCGGCCTACCGCGGTCAACCTGTTCTGGGCTCTTGACCGCATGTTGGCCAAGGCGGAGGCGCTTAAGCACCTTCCTGTCATGTCGATCAAGAAGGAGCTGGAGCAAGAAGCTATCGCTATCCATCATGAGGATGAGGAAATCAACCGCCGGATTGGCGAAAACCTTTTAAGCCTGCTGAAAGACGGGGACGGCGTACTGACGCACTGCAACGCGGGCAAGCTGGCGACTTCGGCGTACGGCACGGCGCTGTCGCCGTTTTACCTTGCGAAGGAACGCGGCATCAAACTGAAGATATACGCCGACGAGACGCGTCCGCGGCTGCAGGGTTCCACGCTGACCGCCTATGAGCTGTTTGAGTCCGGCCTTGATGTAACGCTGATATGCGACAACATGGCGGCAGTTGTGATGTCCCAGGGCAAAATCAATGCCGTCATTGTGGGGTGCGACCGCGTGGCGGCCAACGGTGATACGGCCAACAAGATCGGCACCTTCAATGTGTCGATACTCGCAAAACACTTCGGCATCCCTATGTATATCGCGGCACCCACGCCCACTATTGATATGAACTGCAAGAGTGGCAAGGATATACCGATAGAGGAGCGCGATGGCACTGAAATCACCTGCACTTTCGGTAAATGGACGGCGCCCAAGGGCATCAAAACGTATAACCCTGCCTTCGACGTGACACCGGCTGAACACATCACTGCCATCGTCACAGAAAAGGGGATTGTATATCCGCCGTTTAACGAGAACTTTAAAAAGTTGTTCGGAAAATGATTTAATTTATTTAAATGAATTGAAAAGAATGAATTAAATTAATTTAAATGAATTGAAAAGAATATAAAAACCGCTATAATAATAAGTGACTAAAATATATATAAAGCACGGTGCAGCATGCGAGTAAAGTACAAGGACATCGCCCAGAAATTGGGTCTATCGCCATCTACAGTATCATTGGTGGTCAATAACAAACCTGGGGTCAACGAAGAGACGCGCCAACGGGTATTGAAATATCTTAAGCAGACCGGCGCGACTGCAAAGCCGCAGGCCAGCAAGGGCAAATACATACGTTTCCTCAAATACTCCAAATATGGCAAAGTGGTGGATGATCACGGCTTCATCAGCGCCGTAACGGACGGTATCGTCAACGGTGTGCATGAGCAGAATTACGATGTTCTTATCACGACGCTGAACATGGAGAACAAGGAATCCATCATGGAGATGGTGAGGAACGATCCGCGCCGCGGCATACTGTTGCTAGGTACCGAGCTAACCAATGACGACCTGTCCATGCTTAACGATATCAAGGTGCCAGTGGTGATTGTGGACAGCTATATGGAATTTGCCGAGTATGACTGCGTCACAATGAACAACGTCGATATCGCATTCCGTGCTGTGAAGTATCTGTATGAAAAGGGCTATACAGAGATCGGTCATTTCAGAAGCGGTTTTAAAGTTAACAACTTTTTGGGACGTCGGGAGGGATACGAAAAGGCATTGCAGAAGCTGGGGTTGGACTATAACCCGGAGTATACGTTTGTGCTGGACTCCACGCTGGAGGGCTCTTATGCTGACATGAAAAAGGCGCTGGAGAGCCACCCTAAGCTGCCGCGGGCGGTGTTTTCCGACAATGATACCATTGCAGTGGGGGCGATGAAGGCTTTAAAAGAAGCCGGATACCGTATACCGGACGACATCGCGATCATCGGCGTAGACGACATTCCATTCTGCACGATGATTGAGCCGACGCTATCCACCATGGCTATCTATAAGGAAGAGATCGGCTCCATTGCGGCCAAACGCCTCATTGAGAAAATACAGACCGGAGACAAGTCGATACTTAAAGTGCTGGTGAACGCCGAGATTATCGAGAGGGAGAGCACCTGATTTTTAAGAAAGGGATTTAGCAATGAAAGCATTTGAATTTACAGTACCCGAGCGCATCGTGTTTGGCGTGGGGGCAATCAATAAACTGTCTGAAAAGGCTAAGGGGCTGGGAACCAAAGCGCTGGTGATAACCGGCAGAAGCCAGCGTCCCGAAAAGGCGGCGCTAGTGAAGAAAGTGACGTCGCTGCTGGCTGAAGCCGGAATTGAGTCGGTGATATTCGACAAAGTGGAGCCGAACCCGCGCTCCACGACGTGTAATGAAGCGGCCCGAGTCTGTCGTGAGAACAACTGCGACGTGACACTGGGACTTGGCGGCGGCAGCCCGATGGACGTAGCCAAATTTACGGCCATGTTGGCGGTGAACGACGGCCGGATGGAGGATTACATGCCGGGCGGCAAATACGCATCCAAACCGGAGAGCGAGCTGAAATGCCTGCCCATTATCTGCATCACCACCACATCGGGCACGGGCTCTGAGGCAACGCCGTATGCCGTAGTCACCAATTCGGAGAACGGCAACAAGCCCGGATTGGGGTACGATTTCTGGTATCCGCGGCGGTCTATCGGGGTCCCCGAGCTAATGG
>JAAXZP010000001.1 GCA_012719815.1 Christensenellaceae bacterium | reverse complement strand
GAGCAGCATCGCCCAGAAAGCGCCTGCGACGCCCGCGATGGCAAACGCGATGACCAGCGTCAGCAGGTTGGCGAACACGCTCGCGATGCCCAGCGTAATAAAATTGAACGGCAGCGCGACGAGCAGGAGCAGTGGGCGCAGCAGCGTGTTGACAGCGGCCAGCGCCAGCGCGGCCCAGAACAGCGTGAACGCCGGGGCGCCCAGCAGCCCCAAAGCCAGGGCGGCGAGCAGCAGGAGAAAATAGAGCGCGACTTTGACAGTGAATCTCAGCAGAAATTCCATAATGCTTCACCTCACAATCAGGCGGATGCGCACGCGCTTTCCGCGGGAGGAGACGTTTACATCCGCCAGGTCCAGCGGGCCGAAAGCGCGTACCTGCGCATGGATGCTCTCCAGCGTCGCCATGAAACGGCCGGCCTTTGTACGTTTGAACAGGCATATGAGGTCGGACAGGCCTTCGATGATTTCGGCAAAGCACCGCAGCGGCAGGAATATCACGATAGGAACAAACCCGACGCGGCCGTAGACAAGTATAAAATAGTTGCGGGGATGCCGCCGGCTGCCGGATGAGGAATCAGTCGACATAGATCCGCACCCGGGCGCCTTTCTCGTCGTCGCCCGCCTGCACGTTGACCAGCTCCTCTGTGATGAGGCCGTCTTCGAACATGCCGATGAGCTCCGCGATGTCGATGGAGGAAAGGTCAATTCCCTTGGCAGAGAGCTCCGCCCTGGCGTCGTTGGGAATCAGCGCGATAAGACCCGCGGCCTTTTTGGCCAAAGCCAGCGGTACGTTGATGCTCACCTTGACCTGGTCCTTCTTTTCCGGGTCGGTCGTATCGACGCGCACGCGCAGCATGGTGTGTTTGGCCTTTTTGGGAGCCTCTGCGTCGGCTTCGCTGTCCATGCCCATGGCGGACAGCAGCTTTTCGCCTTCCTCCGGGGTGATTTTGCCTTCCTTGATCATTTCGAGCACTTTGAGGGTTTCTTCGCTCATTTTTTGCACCTCGCATTCAAATTACAGATTCAGGTTTTTTAAGATTTCGGCAGCCTGGGCCGGCGTGATCTCACCGCGGCTTAAACGGTCCAGCGTCTGAAGTCGCTGTTCTTTTAATTCCTCGGAAGAGGGCGTGGCAGTGAGCCCCAGCCGCGAGATGACGGCTTCCAGGCGGCTCTTGACGGTGGGGTAGGAGATGCCCAGCTCCTTTTCCACCTCTTTGATGCTGCCGCGGCATTTTAAGAATGTGAGCACGAATCGGGCCTCGTCGTCGGTGAGGCCGCAGAAATCGCAGCCGGTAAAGTGGCCGGACAGCTCGCTGCCGCACTGCGTGCAGGTGCAGCGGGTGATCTCGTACGGCCCTGAGCAGACCGGGCATGCTGCTGGCATTTGTCTTCTCATAAAATTTAACCTCGAATTATGATTATGTTATATTAATACGCCTTAAAATTAAAATTGTAAATACATAAATTAAAAATATTAATATCAGAATTAAAAATATTGATTCGCAGCTGATTAACATCCTGGTATTATAATGAATATAATGGGAGGCGGAAAATGGTTTTGTCGAATCGAAGAATTTTTTGTTGAATCCATGTTGACAAAAGCGATGAGAGTTTGGTACTATATCTGAGCGCTCTGAAAACGGGTTTGCGAAAAAAGAACGATGAAAGGCTTGAAAGCAGGCGAAACAGCCGGCGGGAAGAAGCGGGAACTGAGCCGCAAAGCCTGCCAGTAAATACAAGCCGCACACCGTTGACAAAGCTGTAGCGCGTATGGTAACATACGAACCCGCGCCTGACAAAACGCAGGCGAGCGCAGGGCATAAAGCGAGCAGCGATAGGCCCTGGCTGAGCAAAACGGGTATTG
>JAAXZP010000051.1 GCA_012719815.1 Christensenellaceae bacterium | reverse complement strand
CCTCGCGAATGGCGCCGTATGACGTGGTTGACGGGCTTGCGGCATTTCTTATGCAGCGGGGGTATTTCGAGCGCCGGCAGAAGCCCGCCGTACTGATGACATATCTATATGAGTATGCCTGCGGGCTGCCCGGAGCGGACGCAGCGCTTTTGCGCGAAGCGCTGGCGTACGATTGGTACTCCCGGCAGAACGCCGAAAGTCCCGCGGAATTTGCGCCGGAGGATAATGAGGCACACAGGGCTTTCGCGCGCCGGTATTTCGAGAAGGAGGCGGCGGGCGCGGGACGGCGGCTGCAGCGCGGGCGCATTGTCTACTTTTCGCGCCTTCTGGGAGAGCCGGCGTATGTGCTGTTCGATTATGCCAAAAAGGCGGACAGCCAGGGTTTTCGCACGGTCATAAAGCCCGAGTAGACGATAAACAGACGGGTTTTGTACAGATGATGAAAAACGGGAGCAGGCTTTAGCCTGCTCCCTTCATATATATGGAATAAAAATGTTTGAAGCGCATGAAAAAACTGAGCCTATTATACCAGAACCATGATTGCACAGGTGTAAATAATCTGTAAATTTCGGGGCGCATATCGGCGTGATGCCGTCATATTTCCTGCGCCCCGTTACTATATTTATTAAGGGAAACGCTTATCCAGATAAAGAGAGGGTGTCGATATGAAAGTACAAAAAACGTCGTTACAAACTGAGACAGCGGACCGGGAAGTATTAAGCGAGAGCCTCATCGAGGGAAGGCTGTCGCTGCCATCCGACAAAGCCGATATTGACCGCATCCTGTTCATACAGGGCCGCGCGCATGTGATGGCGGAGCCCACGGACGGCCGCATATTCATGGATGGCAGCGTGGTTTTCAGCGTCGTTTACATATCGGCGGATGGCGACATCGAGTCGTTTGAAGCGTCCTCGCCTTTCCGGCATTCGGAGGAGATGCCCGGCGCGGGCGCGGGAATGACGGTATTCGCAAAGGGCAACGTTCGCGATATTGAGTATTCCGCAGCCGACAGCCATTCCGTGTATGTCAAGGGCATCGTGTCCGTCAGCCTGCGCGGCATCATGCCGAAGAACATCGAGACGGTGAGCGACGCGGGCGAGCCGGGCCTCCAGGTGAAGATGGCGAGCCAGCCGCTTGCGGTGACCCGCGACATTAAGCGCGATACGCTGGTCATGCGGGAGGACGTGCGCATACCGCAGAACATGCCGATGGCGGTGCGCCTGCTGTTCGCCGACGCCTATCCCGTCGTGAAGTCGGTGCACGCCGAGGACGCGCGGATCGTGGTGGAAGGCGAGCTCAAAATCACCGCGCTTTACATTTCGGAGGACCGCGGCGCGCCGTTGCAGCAGCTCAACGAATCGGTGCCGTTCGGGCAGATCATACCGGCGGATAACCTGGAGCCGGAGGACAACGTCACCGCGGACGCCAACCTGATGGATTTTTCGCTGAACACCGTGGAGGACGCAGGCGACATACTGCGCATGAGTGCCCGCATCAACCTGCTGTGCACCGCGCGCACTTACAGAGAAGCCGAATATATGGAGGATGCCTATTCGCTTGCCAGCCGGCTCAACGTGGCGTACGCGGACCAGTGCTGCCGCCAGCTGAAGCGCTGGGGGTGCGTGCGCACATTCGCGCGCAGCAGCATCACGATTCCCAGCACGCAGCCCGGGGTATCGCGCGTGGTGTGTTTCAAGGCGAGCCCGGTGATACTAGCGCTGCGGCCGGGCGAAGGCCGCGTGTATATTGAAGGACTGATGTTGTTTACCATGTGCTACACTTCGCCGGACGGGGTGTACAGCCACTGCGGAGAGGTGCCGTTTGAGGCGGAGGCGCTGCTGGAAGGCATTTCGGCGGGCGACGAGATTGAGGCCAACGCCGAAGTGGAGAGCGCGATCTGCGAGGGCACGGGCCGCGACATCAGCGTCAAGTTCATGCTGGACGTGGCGCTGAGGGCCTATTGCAACGTGAATATTCGCCTGGTGACCGACCTGAAAGACACCGGGGAGCCCAATGTCCGCAATACCGGCATCACCATCTACTTCGCGGACGGCGGCGAGAGCACCTGGGATATCGCCAAGCGCTACGCCACCACGCCGGACAACATCAAGAAGTTCAATCCGGATATGGGCGATACCGCTGCGCCCGGTCAGAAGGTGCTGATATTCTAAGACACCCAATAAAGAAGCAGGGGATTTGGCTGAGCCGACCCCTGTTTTTATATGGCGTAAAACCTGCAGTTTTACTGCAGGTTCTTTTCAATCACGCTTTTCAGTATATCCATGCCTTTGTCGATCTGCTCCAGCGAGGCCATCGAGAAGTTGAGTCTCAATGTGTTCTCGTGGCCGCCTTCGGGGTAGAAATGCGTGCCGGGCACGTACGCCACGCCCGCGTCCACGCACTGCTTGAACAGCGTGAGTGCGTTCATGCTTTCGGGCAGCGTGACCCATATGAACAGCCCGCCGTCCGGACGGGTGTACCTGACGCCTTTCGGGAATTCCGCGAGCTTATCCAGCATCGCATCGCGCTTGATGCGGTAGTCCGCGCAGATGCTTTGGATATGCCCTTCAATCTTGCCGGAGTGCATGTACGCGTTCACGATTTCCTGCGACAGGTTGGCGGTGTGCAGGTCCTCTCCCTGTTTGCAGATGTTGTACTTCTCGATGATGCGCTTGTCCGCAATGGCGGCGCCCACGCGCAGCCCCGGCGATATGATCTTGGAAAAGCTTAAGAGGTAGATCACATGGCCATTATCGTCCAGGCTTTTGATGGGGGGGACGGGGTCGCCGGAGTACCGGAGGTCGCAGTAAGGATCGTCCTCCAGCACCAGCACGCCGTGCCTTTTGCACACTTCCAGCAGTTTTTGCCGTCGCTTCATCGGCATGGTGCGGCCCGACGGGTTCTGGAACGTGGGGATGGTGTAGACGAACTTCGGGCGGTGGCGGATGATTTTCTCTTCCAGCGCGTCCACGACCATGCCGTCTTCGTCCATGTCCACGCCGACGACTTTGGCTTCGTAGGCGTAGAACGTCTGCAGGGCGCCCAAAAACGTGGGCGATTCGGCGAGGATGACGTCGTCCGGGTTGCACAGCACTTTGGCGGCGAGGCCGATGCCCTGCGTCGCGCCGGACGTAATGATGACCTCGTCAAGTGAGGCCCTGATGCCGCGCTGCGCCGCCATCTCCAGCACGGTGTTTTTCAGGCTTCCGATGCCCGGCGTGCCGCCGTACTGCAGTATGGTGCTGCCGTTTTTGCGCAGGAGGTCCGCAGCGATTTGCGCGATGTCTTCAGAGGGAAAGCTCTCGGGCGCGGGGTTGCCGCCCGCGAAAGATATCATTCCGGGCTGGCCGATCAGTGCGAATATCGCGCGGATGGCGCTGCCCGTTACATTATCCAGCCTTTTTGCGAATTCCATAAAGCTCTCCCGTTCTGCCGTATTGTCGGTACATGCCGATGGACAAACATTATCGGCGTTTGACCCTATCCATCATAATACGCGCGGGGCTTAAGTGCAAGCGCGGCGCGTTCTATTCGGCGTAAAGAGCTCGCGCGAATGTTAATATCACGACGCTCTGCGCGCCGGATTCGAGCAGCACGCCGGCACATTCCGCCGCCGTCGCGCCGGTGGTAAGCACGTCGTCCACCAGCACGGCGCGCCCGCTGATTGGGCAGAGGCTCTCAAACGCGCCGGCAACGTTTTTCTTTCGCTGCGCCGCGCTGAGCTTTGTCTGTGTGGGCGTATGGCGCACGCGCTTTAAGGCACGCACGAACGGCTTGCCGGTAAGCTCGGACAGCCATTTTGCCAGCTCTTCCGCCTGGTCGAAGCCGCGCGATTTGCGGCGCTTGTCGTGCAGCGGCACATGGCAGATGACGTCCGCGCCCGCCATGTCGCAGGCCTGGGCCATCGCGCTTGCCATGAACGCGCACAGCCATTTGTCGTCGCTGTACTTGTACCGCTGGACCAGTCTGGCGG
>JAAXZP010000050.1 GCA_012719815.1 Christensenellaceae bacterium | reverse complement strand
TAATAGTCCATTGTTTATTACTTCCATTATTAGTTATTATTATATTATAATTGCATCTATATTTCTACATCATGTTATTAATACCATTATTTTTTCTAATTATTTTTAATGGGATTAAATAAAGAAGGTGTTAAAGAAGGTTTCTCTAACGGGGTGTTGAAACGCCTTACACCCATACATCCTACCCACAACTAAGCCATAAAAACACCGTTAATTTGCGCCGTTTTGGTGGAGCCTTTTTGCCGCGTGAATATACTGGTATTACCAACTCGATAGGAGATGATATAGTGCTGTCCGATCAGGAATTCATTACAATGTCAATTGACCTTAACCTGTTTTTTCTGAGGATCATGAAGGAACACTCCCTTTTCCTGCAGCTTGCGTTTACGCCCAAAGACAGCGCCCTGGGCGAAGAGGCGGCAGGGTTCCGCGCGGCGTTTGAAAACCTTCTGGCGCAGGCAACGGAACTGGCGCACGGCACCGTCAGCCAAGCCGCAGTTGAATCGCGGCAGATCACCACGCCGTATACCGTAGAGGCGGAGAACCTTACATCTTTCTACACCGGCGTGCCCATCAATACGTCGCTGACGCAGCAGCAAAATATGCTGAGGCCGTACAGCCGTCCGGTGCGCGCCGGGCTGGCCAGAGAGGTGGAGATTCTGAACAGGAGGGCATACCAGCTCACCGGGGCGCTTGCGGAGTTTAAGGAAAGGCTGCTGGCCAATGTGCGGGCTTGCAGAATGTTTACCATGAATTACCCGCTGCTCATCGAACATATCCTGCGCGAAGCCAGATTCTTTATGAACATGCTTGTCACGCTTGTGAACCGTGAAAACCCCATGACGGCGGAAGGCCTCATAAACCAGGAGACGTTCTGGAACCGCATCATGGCGGAGCATTCCAAGTTTATCGCGGGGCTTTTGGACCCCTCGGAGGAAACGCTCATCGATACGGCGCGCAATTTCGGCAAGCAGTTCGACGCGCTGACGGCGCAGGCATTGCAGGCCGCAAGGCAGACGGCAAGCATCGCGCAGGTCACCGCTCAAAGCCGGGAGGAAACCATGAAATTGCGTGATTTCAAGGAAGCGGGCGCAAACGGAATACTGGAATGCAAGATAGAATCCATCATTATTCCGCTGCTGGCCGACCACGTGCTGCGCGAAGCCAACCATTATTTGTGCGTTCTCGGAACGTGCAACCTGCAAGAATAAAATTCGGGAGTGTGAAAAGAAACAGCCCGGGCATCTGATACGGGACCCGGGCTTTGTTTTTGTTTGTTTACTCGAACCAGCGGCGCAGCGGCAGTGCGTCGATGAAATCAAAGCGTTTGTCCATCCGCCGGCCAAACCAGCCGATCAGCCAGCCGTTGACCAGCGCGCACACCACGGTGCCCAGCTTCACGCCTTCAAAGTGCCACAGGCCGAAGAAGCAGAACGACAGGGCGATGGCAACCAGACAGCTGGTGCAGTCATATACGATTTTGACGCGGCTTACGTTGCGGCTGAGCTTTTCGGCCAGCTTCTTTACGAACAGCTCGTAGACCGCTGGCGCGATATAGGTGCGGAAAAACAGCGCCACGCCGACAGAGCACAGCACCAGCCCCGCCGCGTAGTAAGCGACGCGCCACGCCATGCCGCTGCCGCCGACGAGCGCCACCAGCGCCATGCACCCGTCCAGCGCAACGCCGTATATCACAGCCGTAACGAAGGAACACAGGTAAGCGACGCGAAACCTGCACAGTATCAGCATCAGCGCAACCAGCAGGCAGGCCTGCAGCGGGTACTCGGCCATACCGAACGTCACGAAGCCCCACACCTGCGATAGCTTCAGGTACACCAGATAGGCCGGCGCCACCACCATGGACAGCCCGAAGTCTGCCCTCTCCATCAAAGCCGTGCCCAGCGCCAGGGTAACAACCCCCAGCACGTAAGCCCATTCCGTGTAAAACTTCCTTTTGCTCACACAGTACCCCCGTCCATACCAGCCTGAGCGAAGCGCCGGGCGGTGCTTCTTTGGGCTGTCATAAAAAAACTTTCCCTGTTTGGTACAGAAACAGGAAAAGATTCGCTGATGACTCTATCATACGCGCTTCAGGCATAAATGACAATACCTTTATAGTCTCACCCATTTCACCCCGCCTGCGCCGCGCGAATATATTAAAGCGATATCTTATGTCAGGAGAACGCCATGAACGAGCATTATCCCTTCGTGAACCCGCCGCTGCCGTATGCATACGACGCGCTGGAGCCGTACATAGACACGCTGACGATGCACCTGCACCATGACCGGCACCTGCAGACCTATGTCGACAACCTCAACAAGGCGCTGAAGGACTACCCCGCGCTGCACGACTGGTCCCTGGAAGAGCTGCTGACCAACGCGGACCGGCTGCCCGCCGACATCCGCACGCCCGTCCGGAACAACGCCGGCGGCGTGTACAACCACATATTCTATTTTTCCGGCATGTCACCTTCGGACACCCGCCACTACGCGGGCGCGCTGTATGACGCCGTCGTGCGGGATTTCGGGTCCACCGACGCGTTTTTCCAGAGGTTCAAGGACGCGGCGCTGTCCGTATTCGGCTCGGGCTACACGTGGCTGACGGCGGACGGAAGCGGCAAGCTCAGCATCATCACGACGGCCAATCAGGATACGCCACTCACCCGGGGGCTGTGCCCCGTTGCCACTATCGACGTCTGGGAGCACGCGTATTACCTCAAGCACTACAACGACCGCGCGGGCTACATCGACGACTGGTTCCAGGTGGCCAACTGGAAGCGAGCAGGAGAACTGTACAGGTTATGTGTCAGCGAGCTGAGTTAGGATAATATGACCGCGGAGGCCGCATCAGTAGAACAACCTTTTACGGATGCGCTCCTTGAGGTTCTTGCGGTGCTCCAGCACCAGCAGCGCAGCGCCCAGTATCACGCACGGTATCAGCGCGTACAGCGACCACGCGAAGCGCACCATGCCGTATAAATAGGCGCTGATGACGACCTCCGCGCACACCACGAACAGCCCGGCCGCAATCATCACCGCGCCGGATTTGACAATGCCCGACATCTGAGCCCTGGTGAACAGCAGCGCCAGCACCAGCACGCACACGCTCGCCGCCACCGTCAGGGGCAGCCCGAGGCCCAAAAACCAGCTGCCGCCGCCCACCCTCTCGATAAACAGCAGGTAGAGCAATACCGCCGCGCAGTCCGCGCCCAGGAATATGACTGAGTGGAATTTTTTAAAAAAGAATGGCAGCAGCACAATGATATAGGCCACCACGACCGCGCCTATCACGTACGCCGACCATGTCACCCCGCCGCCGGATATGATGTCCACCAGCACCGTGATGATGCACGGTATGCTGAGCAGCAGCGCCGCCAGCGTCGCGAAATAGCGCCGGTCGATGCGCTTTAAAATGGTGTCCACATGTCGCGAATACGGGCGCGACGCCGGTTCCTGCCATGGCGACTTGGGGTTTATGACCTCCGTCTGGCACAACGGGCAGCACTTTTCGCTGTCCGCCAGTTCCACTCCGCAGTTCACACAGTACGACATAATGCTATCCCTTTCCATCTACCACCGCGCGTTGCTCTCCACTTTAACCGGTATGCCCAGCTTCACCAGATAGCGGAAGAACTCGCGCTCCACTTCGCTCTCCCTGACGGTGCGCAGGAAATTGAGCACCAGCGTGCCCTGATACGTGATCGCGCCGCACACCACCTTGTTGCGCGACAGCGGCCCCAGAATAAAATCCATCCGCGTGACGTAACGCGCCATCTCGTCGGGCAGGTTCACCGCGCCCAGGTTGGAAATGCTGGTGGACGACTTCCTGTCCCCCACCGCGTAAAACGAGAGCTTCATCGCGATGTTCTTTATAAACAGCGGCGTTAAGCGCAGCGCCTTACGCATCTCGGTGCGCACGTTGGTGGAAAATTTGGCGTTGAGCTGCTTTTCCGTCACTTCGGAGCGCATGTAATGGTGCACGGCGGACAGCACTTCGTCGAAGCAGTACGTGCCGTAGCGCGGGTCGATGCCGACGTTCACATAGGAAGCAAAGTTGCGCATGGTGCGGGTGGGATAAAAGCTGCGCAAGTTGATGGGCACGCACACCTTGACAGGCTTTAGGCGTTTCTCGTTTTTCACCCGCTGCCGCTGGAGCTTGTCCACCGCCATAATCAGCACGGCAGTCAGGTATTCCGTCAGCGACCCGCCCTTGGCTTTGGCGCGTGAAAGCACCTCGTATACAGGTATCAGGCCGGTGACGACGTGTATGAATCCGTCCGCCTCGGTGGTGCCGGGAATGTAATAGGAGTCCGGCTCGCGGCGAGACCGCCCCACATCGCGCGCGTATTTTATATACGCGTCCTCCGTCTCCTCGGGGTCGGGCGGCTGCGAGCAGTCGAGTATCTCGTTGTCCCGCGGGATGTTGGCACCGTATTTGATGCGCAGATACTCGGCCACCAGCGTTTTGAGGAAGCGCAGGCCGCCGGTGCCGTCCGTCAGCACGTGGAATATCTCCACCGCGATGCGTTTCTCGTGGTACAGCACGCGGAACATGAAACCGCCGTTTTCCTTAAAATCCATCGGCGCGCACGGATACGGCCCGTCCGGCCTGGCTTTGGGTCCGCCCTCGTTGTGCTCCAGAAAGTACCAGAACAGGCCGCGCTTTAGCTTCAGCGCGAAGCCGGGAAAGCGCGCCAGCGTGGAGCGCTGGGCCTCTTCCAGCACAGCAGGGTCCACATCTTCCGCCAGCGTAGCCGACAGCCGAAACAGCGCCTTCCAATTGCGCCGCTGAGCCGCCGGATATATTTTCGCCGCGTTGTCCAGCTTCATCCATTTTTGATGCGAACCCGTCTGTTTCGTCATGCCCATAGCTCCAGAAAATCCGCAATTTTATCCAGCGCGACGCGCGCCTCCGGGATACCGAACAGCACATACACGTGCCACAGCCCCTCCTCCACATGTAGCTCGCACCGACAGCCGCACTGCGTGAGTCGGGCAGCCATCATCTCCGCGTCGGACAGCAGCAGCTCGCTGCCGCCCGCGAATATCAGCGACGGCGGGAAGCCTTCATAATCCCCAAACGCCGGCGACACCAGAGGGTTATTGAGCTGGCCGTCCGCATAGGCTTTGGCGTATCTGCGCAGCGCCGCTTCATTGAGAGACGGGTCTTTTTTTGCGTTGGTCTTGTACGACGCGCCGGAAAACGTGAGGTCGGCCCACGGCGATATGCCCACCATCGCGGCGGGTAGCGGCAGCCGCAGCTCTTTTAACTTTTGACCCAGGCAGTAGATAAGCCCGCCTCCTGCGGATTCCCCCACAAACGATATTTGCCGCGGCTCGTAGCCGCTATCCAGCAGGTGCCGGTATGCCCCCACGGCGTCGTCCAGCGCCGCCGGAAACGGATGCTCCGGCGCCAGCCGGTACGCCACGGCCAGCACGCGCCGCCGGGTGTGATCAGAAAGTATGCCCGCAAAGCAGCGCGCGTAGGCGAGATTGCCTGCCACGTACGCGCCGCCGTGCAGGTACAGTATCGCGCGGCGGCTGTCCGGCTCGTTACACGGCAGCGCGAAACACGCTTCGCACTCCCCGATATCCGCCGGCTCGAACGTCACGCGGCCGGCCACCGACTTGGCGCCCATGCCGCCCAGCGTATCCTGCAGCGCCCGAGCGCGGGATATGCTCATCCGGCCTATGAACGGCTTTAACAACCGAATCTCTTCTCTCAGCAATACGCTTACGGGACTGGGCAAATCACACGCTCCTTGTTTGGTAATCCCAGCATACAACAACCGCGCGCATTTGACAACGATTGTTCTCCTGTTCCCATCCTGCGCGGCGATTCAGCACTCGTGCCGGGCCCGTTTTGATAATCCGCCCGGATTTTGCACACCCTGCTCGGGCTTCCCCGCATATGATACAAGATAACAGGTTTGCGGAGGTAGCGGCGATGGGCGTATATGGCTCTTTTTCGGGCGTGGTGACGGCCATACAGGATTATTGGGACGGCGCGGACCGGCCGTCCGGATGCACGAAGCTGATGACACTGGCCAACCGGTCGGGTCAAACGGCCAATTTCGTGGTGCGGCCCGATACATATTTTATTGACCATGTCATGGTCCGGCCCGGCGATACGATGACCGGCTTTTATGACGCGGCCGCTCCGGTGCCGCTGATCTATCATCCGCAGTACGTGGCGCTGGTGATGGCGCGGTTGGCTCCGGGCCGGCGCGTGGCGGTGGACTGGTTCGGCCCTGACCTTTTGAGCAGCGAAGGCGACCTGATGCTCAACATCGGCCCGGCCACGCGCGTGGTGCTTCAGAACGGGCAGGCGTTCACCGGAGAGCTGGGCAACCGCGACCTCGCGGTGGTATACGGCCCCGCGACGCACAGCATACCGGCGCAGACCACGCCGTATCAGGTGGTCGTGCTGTGCTCCGGCGCATAGCGCCATCCTTTCCACAGCGTTTAAATTGTGAAAAAACGCTGTGCCTGCACATTGACGCAAAACATCATGTCCTGTATAATACGTGAGTCGTACAGCTTTCAGTATGAATGGGAGCTCGCAAAAAGCCCGGGCTTCTTTTTTTGCGAAGAAAGCTTCAGGCGGAGGGAGAGAATGACTGTCGTCACTTCAGATAAAATTGCGCAGGAAGTAGCCCGCCGGAGACCTTTTGCGATCATATCGCACCCGGACGCGGGCAAGACCACGCTGACGGAAAAGCTGCTGCTCTACGGCGGCGCGATTCGGCTTGCGGGCGCGGTGAAAGGCCGAAAAGCCGCCAAATTTGCCGTATCCGACTGGATGGAGATCGAAAAGCAGAGAGGCATTTCGGTGACGTCCAGCGTGATGTTCTTTGACTATGGCGGAAAACGCATCAACATACTGGACACACCGGGTCATCAGGACTTCAGCGAAGACACTTACCGGACGCTGACCGCCGCGGACTGCGCCGTCATGCTGATCGACGGCGCCAAGGGCGTGGAAGCGCAGACCAAAAAGCTGTTTCATGTGTGCCGGATGCGCGGCATTCCGATATTCACGTTCGTCAACAAGCTGGACCGCGTCTGCAAGAACCCGTTTGAACTGATGGACGAGATCGAGCAGACGTTGGGCATACGCTCCTGCCCGATGAACTGGCCGATCGGCGAGGATGGCGTATTCATGGGAGTCTACCACCGCAGGGACGCGCGCGTCGAGCTGTTTGAAGCGGAAAGCCACGGCTCGCAGATCGTGAAATCAATAAGCATGCAGCTGGACGATCCCGCCTGCCGAGAACGGCTGGGCGACAGGCTGTATAACAAGCTGTGCGAGGAAATTGAGCTGCTGGACATCGCGGGCGATCCGTTTGATATTGACCGGGTGCTCAGCGGCAGCCTCACCCCCATGTATTTCGGCAGCGCGATGACCAACTTCGGCGTCAGGCAGTTTCTGGACGACTTTATAAACCTTGCCCCCGCTCCCGGCGCAAAGAGCAGCACCAAAGGCCCGGTTGCGCCGGACAGCGATAAGTTCTCCGGTTTCGTGTTCAAGATTCAGGCCAACATGGACCCGGCTCACCGCAACCGGATTGCGTTCATCCGCATCTGCTCCGGCCGGTTCAGCATCGGCATGGAGGTGTACCACGAGAGAACGGGCAAAACGGTGCGCATGTCGCAGCCGCAGCAGTTCTTCGCACAGGAGAAAACCACGGTGGAAGAAGCCTACGCCGGCGACATCATCGGCGTGGTGGACAACGGGCTGCTGCGCATCGGCGACACGCTGTCCGAGAGCAAGGAAACTTTCCGGTATGAAGGCATACCGATGTTCCCGTCGGAGCATTTCGCGCGGGTTCGCACGCCGGACGCCATGCGGAGAAAGCAGTTCCTTCAAGGCATCCAGCAGATATCCGAGGAAGGTGCGATTCAGGTATTCAAGCAGCCGAACCTCGGGGTAGAAACGCTCATCGTCGGGGTGGTGGGCGTGCTTCAGCTGGACGTGCTCACCTACAGGATGAAATACGAATACGGCGTGGACATCATCATCGAGCATCTCCCCTACACCCTGGCGCGGTGGGTAACGGCGAAAGAGATCACGCCGCAGATGCTGGGCATTGCCGACAACGCGATGGTGGTGGAAGACCACCTGCAAAGGCCGGTCATACTGTACAAAAACGAATGGACGCTGCAAAGGGCGCAGGAAAACTGCAAGGATACGCAGTTCCTCGACATACCGCCGGTAGAGTAAGGCCTACCGGTGCACCCGAAGAAAACAGGTTTTCTGGACATCCGCCGGCCTGCCAAATATGCACTTCAGAAGGCTCGTTGCCTTCTATTTTTCTTCCTTTAAAACGTACTGCGTATACTGCCGCACCGGCTGCTCCACCATCCGAACGCTTCTTCGGCGGGTATGGCGCAGGTGTTCGGCGACACCAGCTGCACGAGGAACGTTCCGCCCGGCGGGATGATGATCTTGCCGTAGTAGTTGCCCACCTCGGTGCTGTGCGCGCCCGCCACGCGCGAAAACAGGCTGCAGCCGCCCTGCGGAACGCCCTGCCCGGAGACGATCATCGTCCGGGGCTCCGGTTGCGGCACAACAGCCGTGTTGGTGGCGCACACGTACGGCGACGCCTCTCCCCCGTCCGCCGCCGCGTTGAACCACAGATAAGCACGGAAAGGCGTCGGGGAAAAGTTGGACACCGTAAAATTGACAAACATATTCACGCCGGACGCGGGCGGGTTGTACAGCGCCGCCCAGACGCTGCCGCGCGGCGGAAGGGTAAGTTGCGGAGTATACCCCATGAAATAGCGGCCCAGAAACGCCTGGTGCACCCGGTTTTCCAGACTGACGACCTGACTTAAGTTTCCATCGGCGAAGCTCCTTAATGGATATTCGCTGTATTATATGCCCGAGAGCACTTCGCCGGAACGCAAAAAGCCCGGGATTTTTCGGGCTTATCGAAACAGCACATATGTATCAATGCAAAACGGGCCGCTATGCCCGCTCCAAAGCACGCGACTTGCGCATGCGGTACATTGCGCCCGCGCTGTAGATGATAAGCGCGGCCCATACCACAATGAAACCCACCAGCTCGGCAGGCGAGACGGGCTTTTGGAACACGGTGACGCCCAGCACCAGCGTGAGCGTGGGCGAAAGGTACTGGAAAAAGCCGAGCGACGTCAGCGGGATGCGCCGCGCCGCTGCGGAGAATAGTATCAGCGGCAGGGCGGTAGCGGGACCGGCCCCTATCAGCAGCAGCGATGTCGCCCAGTCCTGACCGAACACGATGCCGCTGCCCATGCCGTACACCACGAGTATCGCGGCAGCCAGCGGCGCAGTGAACATCGTTTCCAGAAAAAGGCCTGTGTACGAATCGGTATCCACCAGCTTCTTGACCAGTCCGTAAGCGGAAAACGTCACGGCCAGCGCAATCGCAAACCACGGGAAAAAGCCGCCCGATATCATTTGGTAGATGACGGCCAATAGCGCCATGGCAAACGCAACGGCGGTGGTGGCATGCATCCGCTCTTTGAGCAGCAGCGCACCCATCACGACCTGCAGCAGCGGCGAGAAATAATAGCCGAAGCTCACCTGGACGTGCATCCCCTGCTCCAGGCCCCAGATAAACAGCCCCCAGTTGAAGAATACCAACAGACCTGCGGCAACGGCTTTCAGCATTTTACGCCGGTCGGTGAGCACGCGCTTTATCTCGCCGCGCCATTTCGCGAAAAGCAGTATGGGCGCAAGCAGCAGCATGGAGCACAGCACGCGAAACGCCAAAACCACCAGCGGCGGCACGCTGTCCAGCAGCGCCCAATAGAGCGGCAGCGCGCCCCAGACGAGATAGGCCGTGACTGCAAGTATGTTGCCCGTCTTTTGTCCGTTCATGACTTGCTCCTCAGTGCTGTGATTCCACACATTGTATCATATCCAGCGGCTTCGTCAATAGAAAACCCCCGTCACAAAAAACGGGGGTGTGCCAAAAAACTGGGAATTGTTTACGAAAAACCATGCTCTTAATGAGAAGTGTTCTGACTGTCGCCGTCCAGCTGTGGGTGCAGCGTCTCGGCGTAGCGGCGCACGTACGCATCCCGCTCCGCGTCCTGTCTCGCCTGCCACTCGGCCTGCGCCGGCGACATGTAACGCGCCTGCGGCTGCCAATGCGCATACGGCTGCGCAAAAGCCTGCTGCCATGCGGCCATGTACTGCGCCCAGGCGTACTGCCGCGCCTGCTCGGCCTGCTGCCACGCGGCATAGTCCGCCGCGTACCGCTCCTGCGCCTTTAACACTTCGGCGGCCACCGGGTTGTCCATTGCGCGTGCGCGGCGCACCTCCTTATCCTCACCGGGCCGCCGCACCAGCGCCATCGCGGCAAGCCCCGCATCGCGACCGATGCCCGCATCCGCCAGCGTCTGCGGCGATACACCCTGCTCCATCACCAGGTACAGCAACGCCGCCGCCTTTGCGTCGTCCTGTTCCACCATATCGGCGATGCGCTCCGCATAGGCCAAATGCCTTTCGGGCAGCGTCTTTTTGGCAATGTACCGCGCGATGTTCAGACTGCGCTCGTCCTCGGGCCGCCGCACAAAAAGCCGCCCACGCCCTCCGAATATTACCACCGCAGCCAGCGCCGCAAATATGGCCAGCGCATACAGATATTCCGGATTGCCCATAATACCGAAATCCGGCGCGGCTGCAGCAGGGTCTCCCGCTTTGATGATCGAATAATCCACTTTCATGCCGCCCGCATTGACCGGAAACAGCAAGCCCGAAACGAAGTTCCATGTCGAGTGGAGTCCGCAAGCCGCCCACAGGCTGTTTGTACGCACCGTGATCATGGCGAGCAGGAAGCCGATGAGGAAGATTACCAGAAAGTCCAGCAAGCCTTCCAGAGTGACGATGTGCATTGCCGCGAACAGCGCGGACGACAGCACCGCCGCCCAGAACACGCCGATCCGCCGGGAGATGGCGGACAACAGGAATCCCCGGAATAGCACCTCTTCAGATGCGCCTTGGATGACAAACGCAACGAGGTAGACCGGCACGATGGCCGCAAACCCTTTCCAGCTTATGGGTGCTGCGAGCAGGTCGGGCAGCGCCGTGAGCACCACCAGCGCGGCGCCAATGCCCACGCCCGAAATATACCGCCGGAGGATGCGCTCGCGCGAGAGTCCAATGGTGCTGAGCGGGCGCTTCTCGATGCGGCGGATATAGAACACCGTTATCGGTATTGTGAGCCCTGTCATGAACAGCGCCACCAGTATGATGGCGGGGTCGGCCAGCATGTCGTCAATCAGCGAGAACGGATCCTGCCCGGCTGCTACGCGCGGTATGAGGTAAGCAAATGCCTGCACAAATGTCGGGATGCTGCCGATCACCGAATAGATAAGGTACAGCAGCAGCGCGATGGGCAAGGCAACGCCGGCGCGGGGCATATAGCCGCCCCCCGGTATATCCCCATACATGGCAGGCATGCGCAGTTTCCATTTGGACATGGCCATACTCCTTTGCTGTATTGTTACTATATTATCACGAATAACGCTGCAAAGAAACAGCCGCACAGGTCGTAATTTTCACCGCCGCGGAATAAATCTATTACAGAACAAATATCCGGAAAGGAAGGACTTGAGCCTATGTATCAGGATGATCCGCAGCGCCCGCAGCATACGTGGACGCACACGCCCAGCAGCCATGTGGGCTTTACCGGCAGGCCCGTCGTCGACTATGGCCCGTGGCCATATGCGGTGGATATCGAGACGGCGACGCTGCAAAACGACACATTCCGCACCGTGCTGTGGACGGGCAGCCATCTCCAGCTGGTGCTGATGAGCATTCCGCCCGGCGGCGAGATCGGGCTGGAGGTACACCCGAATGTCGACCAGTTTATCCGCATCGAGTCGGGCGAAGGCCTTGTGATGATGGGCGACCGGGAGGATAACCTCTCGTGGCAGCGGCACGTTTCGGACGGGTGGGTATTTATGATTCCCGCGGGCTGGTGGCACAACCTTGTCAACACGGGCAATGATCCCATCAAGCTGTATACACTCTACGCGCCGCCCAACCACCCGCCGGGAACGGTACACCGCACGCAGGCTGAAGCCGAGGCAGAGCATCACTGAGAAGATTCCAGGATCCACAGACCATGACAGCTTGTGCAGGATGCCCGCCTTCTCTATAATGGAAGTATCAATATACGGGAGGTTAACATGAAGGTATTGGCGATAAACGGCAGTCCCCGCCCGAAGGGCAATACATATCACGCCATCCGGGCCGCGGCGGATGCGCTGGAGGAAGCGGGCATTTCCTGCGAGATACTGCATGTGGGCCACAAGGCGGTGCACGGGTGCATCGCGTGCCAGAAGTGCCACGAAATGCGCAACGAGCGCTGCGCCATAGACGACGAAGTGAACGACTGGATTCAGCATATGAAAGCGGCGGACGGCATCATACTCGCTTCGCCGGTGTATTACACGGGCATCGCGGGCACCATGAAGGCGGTATGCGACCGGGCGTTCTATGTATCGGGCGCAAACGGCAACTTTTTCCGCCTCAAGCCGGGAGCGGCGCTGGTGGCGGTACGGCGCAGCGGCGGCGTTGCCACCTTCGACCAGCTAAACCACTATTTCACCATATCCGAGATGCCGGTGGTGTCGTCCTGCTACTGGAACGCGATTCACGGTTTGGAGCCAGGCGAGGCGCTTGGGGACGGCGAAGGGCTCAACGTAGCGCGGACAGTGGGAGTCAACATGGCCTGGCTGCTCAAGCTGATTGAGCATGGCCGCGGCACATTGCCCACGCCCGCAGCTCCGCCCGGAGTGCGCACCAACTTCATCAGATAATGGCAGCCCCCGCTTGCGGGGGTTTTGCTTTTTCCGGGAAAACGCCGCGCCAGAAAAAAAGAACCCGCCGGCAACGTTCGCCAGCGGCCAGCGGGATACTCCGCTTACAGCGCCGTCGTCCGCCCGGCGCGAGGAATAAAATGAGAAAGGTCTTTTGATCTATCCGTATGAACGCAACAGCGGGGCAATACGGGCGCTTTCCCCGCCGGCCCGGATAGGCGTTGTCTATCCCCCGGAAACCGTCCGAGAGCCGAATCATTCACAAATGTTTTCAACACCTGTGCTTTCCAGTTGTTATTCTACATGATAATAACAAAAAAAGCAATGCTGTTTGAAACAGTTACTGCGACATGCCGTCCTCCACGCGCCCGATCGCCTGCTGCGCATCCTCTTCGGTTAACCTCTCACAGACGCCCGCGCCGCTGTGCAGCCTGCTTATCAGCATATGCTCGCTGTCCGGTACCCAGCCTCCCGTCTCGCGGTCGAACAGCCAGACCTTGTTCCCCTCCTGCTTCGCGATCACGTCGGTATTGTCCAGCCGGTAGTATATCGCCATTCTCCCCGCTCCTTCAATTGTCGTTTTGCTTCATGTTACCCCGGGGAAAAGCGAAGTATGCGCGAGCTGCCGTCCAAAGGCTACTCAGGGT
>JAAXZP010000049.1 GCA_012719815.1 Christensenellaceae bacterium | reverse complement strand
TCCTGAAAATATAAAGAAAAGAGGTAAATCTAAAATGGCAAACATCAAACCGACAACCGTAACCACCGGCGAAGTGAGAATCAGCTACGAGCACCTGCTCAAGCCGCATGCCAACAGCAATCTGCCCAACGCGGAACTGAAATACAGCGCGACACTGCTGATTCCCAAAAGCGACATTGCGACAAAGCAGCGCATCGATGCGGCCATCCAGGCAGCCATTCAGGAGGGGATTACAACCAAATGGGGCGGCGTCAAGCCCCCGCAGATCCCAATACCCATCCACGACGGCGATGGCGTCAGGCAGAGCGGTGAGCCGTACGGACCGGAATGCAAAGGGCACTGGGTTATGACAGCGTCCAGCAAACAGCAACCGGAAATCGTGGATCTCAATCTACAGCCGATCATCAACGCGACGGAAATCTACAGCGGCATGTATGCCCGTGTGTGCGTCAACTTCTTCGCCTATGCGAACGCAGGCAAAAAGGGCATTGGGTGCGGGCTCGGCCCTGTCCAGAAGACCCGTGACGGTGAGCCGCTGGCCGGCGGCATAAGCGCCGCAGAAGCGTTCAGCGGACAGGGCGGCTTTGCGCCGCCTGCACAGACGGCGCCGGGCTATTCTCAGTCCGCGTATCCGAAGCAGCCGACGCCGCCGTGGTACACGCCCGCTTATCCGGCGGCGCCCCCTGCAGCTCCGGCACAGCCGCAACAGCCGCCCGTGCCGTCCCCCGGCACATCAGCTCAACCCGCGGGCCTCAACCCGATCACAGGTCAGCCGTATGCACAGGCGGCCGGCGGGGTTATGGGTCTTTAATCCGCTGATAGCAGGGGTGCAAAATGGTCGATCTCTATATCGACATCGAAACATACAGCAGCGTGGACATCAAGAAGTCGGGCCTGTACCGTTACGTGCAGGCCCCCGACTTCGAGATACTGCTGTTCGCTTACAGCTTTAACGGCGCGCCTGTGCAGATCGTCGATCTGGCCCAGGGCGAACAGCTGCCGCAAGAAGTGATTTCCTCGATAAACAATCCAAACGTGCTCAAACACGCCTATAACGCCTCCTTTGAGTGGTTCTGCCTGTCAAAATATTTCGGCTGTATGCTGCCGCTGGACCAGTGGCGCTGCACGATGCTGCACGGCCTGTACTGCGGCTATACGGCGGGCCTGGAGGCCACAGGCGAAGCGCTGGGGCTTCCGCGAGAGAAGCAAAAGCTATCCACCGGCGCGGCGCTCATCCGGACGTTCTGCGTGCCGTGCAAGCCGACGAAGAGCAACGGCCACCGAACCCGGACACTGCCGCATCATGAGCCCGAGAAGTGGGAGCTGTTCAAGGAGTACTGTAAGCAGGACGTCCGGACGGAGATGGAAATCGAGCGCCGGTTGTCGGCGTTCCCGGTCCCCGAAAACGAGCAGAGGCTTTGGGAGCTGGATCAGGTGATCAACGCCCGCGGCGTCCGCGTGGACCGGGACCTGATCACTGGCGCGCTGGCACTGGACGAGACGGTCACCGGCGAGCTGACGATGGAAGCAATCCGGATATCCGGGCTGGATAACCCCAAAAGCGTGCAGCAGCTGACCCGCTGGCTCCAGGAAGAAATGGGCGAGGAGCTGACCGACCTGCGCAAAGATACGGTACGGACGCTGCTCAAAAGCGACCTGGAGAGCGATGTCGCCCGGCGCATGCTGGAGATCCGTCAGGAGCTGTCCAAGACGAGCACCAAGAAGTACGCCGCCATGAACGAGGCGGTATGCGACGACGGGAGGGTGCGCGGCCTGCTGCAGTTCTACGGCGCCAACCGAACGGGGCGCTGGGCAGGACGGCTGGTGCAGGTGCAGAACCTCCCGCGCAATTATCTGGAGACGCTGGAACACGCGCGCGAGTGCGTACTGGGGCGCAAGCTCGACGCCCTAAAGCTGATATACGGCAACGTGCCGGACACGCTCTCACAGCTCATACGGACGGCGTTCGTGCCGTCGGAGGGGCGCGTGTTCATCGTGGCGGACTTCTCAGCCATCGAGGCGAGGGTGATAGCATGGCTGGCCAGGGAAGAATGGCGCAACGAAGTCTTCCGGACGCACGGCAAGATATATGAGGCCTCCGCCTCGCAGATGTTCGGCGTGCCCATCGAGAAGATCGTCAAAGGACAGCCGGAATACGCGCTGCGCCAGAAAGGCAAGATCGCGGAACTGGCGCTGGGCTACCAGGGCGGCGTCGGTGCACTGGTTACAATGGGCGCGCTCGACATGGGCCTGACCGAGGATGAACTCCCTGAAATCGTCCAGCGGTGGCGGCAGGCCAACAAGCGCATTGTGGATTTATGGTATGCCGTAGAGAACGCTGCGCTGCATACGGTGCGCACCTGTCAGCCTACCGGTGTCAACGGATTGGTGTTTGCCCGAGAGGGCGACCGCCAGAACGGGCAAGACTTCCTCACAATCACGCTGCCGTCCGGACGCAAGCTGTATTACGCCAGGCCGTTCCTCGCGCCCAACCAATGGGGCAATGACAGCCTGCATTACTACGGCATGGATCAGACCAGCAAGAAGTGGACGGAGCTCGATACCTACGGCGGCAAATTGGTCGAGAACTGTGTGCAGGCTATCTCGCGGGACTGCCTGGCCGTGGCGATGCAGCGGCTGACGGCTGCCGGGTATGAGATAGCCTTCCATGTCCACGATGAAGTCATTATTGACGCCTATAACGCGGATGACCTTGATCGGGTATGCCAGATTATGAGCGAGCCGATACCCTGGGTGCCCGGCCTGCTGCTGAAAGCGGACGGTTTTTTCACGAAGTTTTACCGAAAGGAGTGATTTATAGCTCTATGACTGTTTCGGGGTTATGCCACGGGTGGTTGGTTATGTAGTCCATAAGACGCTTATAACAGACGTCAGTGCATACTGGGTTCAACACGGTCGACGACGCGGAGCATGAAAGAATTGTCACCATCGGCATAGGTATTCCGGCTTTAAATTCCATCTGGATAGACGCGTTCTTGATTTCTCCGTCGAAGAGACAACGAATTTTGTACATTGTTTTATTCATACAAAGCTCCTTGGTTAATTTTTTGGGAATTGTTCCCTTTGAGACCACTGTAACACAAAAGTACGCATCATTGCGCATCAAATTTATTATGTGGATAACTCATAGCTACAGACTGATAACAACGAAATGAGGTGAGGGCGATGGGCTGTAAACCCAACTGGACAAAAGCGGAAAAGGAATACCTGGAGCGCGCATGGGGCTGTGTGTCCATCGGTCACATAGCAAAAAGGCTTGGGCGCAGCGTCAACGCGGTCAAGTTAAAAGCCCAAAAGATGGGGCTTCGCGGGCATCTTCATTCTGGGATCCACCCGACGCTGGAGCAGGTATTTAAAGCGCTCGGCATACAGGGTTCCACCGGATACGCCACCAAACGGCTCCTTGCTCTCGGGCTGCCGGTCCGGTACCACAAAGTCCTGAAGCGCTCTTTCCGGACGGTCGACATGGATAAATTCTGGGAGTGGGCAGAGAAGAACAAGCGGCTGCTGGATTTCCGGAACTTCGAGGAAGGCGCGCTCGGTATGGAGCCGGAGTGGGTGAAGGAAAAACGGCGCGAGGACATCGCAAACTTTATGCGGCCGCATAACGAGAAATGGTCGCCCGTAGACGACGATCTGCTGCGCAAAGCGCTCAAGCTGTACCGCTTTACTTACGCTGATCTCAGCAAAAAGCTCAACCGCTCGGAGGGCGCGATTAAACGGCGCATACTCGACCTGGGACTGAAGGAACGCCCCATCAGGCTGCCAAACCGACCGTGGACGGAACACGAAACCGCGCAGCTGCTGGCACTGTGGGATAAGGGTTACAGCTACGAGCGCATAGCGGCTGAGCTGGGGCGAACAGCGCTGCAGGTGCGGGGAAAGCACGAACGGCTGCTTTATCCCGAAAGAAGCAGACGGAGTTACCGGAAATGGCGCGAGAAGCAGAAGCAACCGACCATCTCAAATGAACGATAGGGGAGCACTCCATGACATACGACAGACAGATAATCATCTCCGTTGGCAACAGCCGTAAGGCGACACATTGGCCCGCGTCCACGCTGTGGTGGTCGGAGCTGACAGAACGCCTGCGGACGCCCGTCAGGGGCACCGAGACGCTGGAGCAGTACCTCGCGCTGCCCAAGAGCAAGCAGGACGAGCTCAAGGACGTGGGCGGCTTCGTGGCCGGCGCGCTCAACGGCAACCGACGCAAGGCCAGCGCCGTGGTGAGCCGCGATGTCGTGACGCTGGACCTGGACAACATCCCCGCAGGCGGCACAATGGACGTGCTTCGCCGCCTGGAGGGCCTGGGCTGCGGATTCTGCGTATACTCCACGCGCAAACACCACGAAGCGGCCCCGCGGCTGCGCGTACTGCTGCCGCTGTACCGGAGCTGCACAGCGGATGAGTACGAACCGGTCGCGCGTATGATGGCGCGGCTGATCGGCATCAACCTGTGCGACCCGTCGACTTTTGAGGCGTCAAGGCTTATGTACTGGCCGTCCTGCAGCGCCGACAGCCAATACGTTTACCACGTCGCAGACAAGCCCATGCTGGACGTGGACGGCGTGCTGGGGCAATATACCGACTGGCGCAACGTTGCCGAATGGCCGCAGGTTCCGGGCTCGGAGCAGCAGTATGTGAAACTCGCGGCCAAGCAGGGTGATCCGCTGGAGAAGTCCGGCATCGTCGGCGCGTTCTGCAAGGTGTACGACATATATGCCGCAATGGAAACATGGCTGCCGGGCGTCTACGAGCCGACGGACATCCCCGGCCGATACACCTACACCGGCGGTAGCACGACGGGCGGTGCGATTGTCTATGACGACGGCCGGTTCCTCTACAGCCATCACGCCACGGACCCGTGCAGCGGGCGCCTGGTAAACGCTTTCGACCTGGTGCGGCTGCACAAGTTCGGCGACCGGGACGACGAGGCCGCGCCCGGCACACCCACCAACCGCCTGCCGTCGTATACAGCAATGTGCCAGGCCGCGGTAGAAGACGCCAAGGTCTCCACGCTGCTCAACAAAGAACGATATGAGAAGGCCACCGAAGCGTTCGGCGACATGCCCGAGGCGGACGTACAGAGCGTCGAGGACCTGATGGCGATGCTGCAAAAGAGCTATACCACCGGGCTGCCGGCCAAGACCACCGACAACGTGCTGCTGATACTTGAACATGACCCGCTTCTCAAAGGTAAGCTGGCATTCGATGAGTTTGCCAACCGGGGTCTGGCGCTTGGCGCGCTGCCGTGGGACAGCCGCAACATCCGCAGACAATGGACGGACACCGATGACGCCGGGCTGAGGCATTATATCGAGAAGGTTTACTGGATCACCGGCAAGGAACGGATCATCGACGCCACGCAGCTCTGCGCGTTTAAGCACCGCATTAACGACGTGCAGGAATATCTCACGTCGCTGAAGTGGGACGGCGTCAAGCGGCTGGACACGCTGCTGATCGACTACCTCGGCGCCGCGGATAACGTGTACACCCGCGCGGTGGCCCGCAAGAGCCTCGCCGCGGCTGTGGCGCGCGCCATGGAGCCCGGCACCAAGTATGACTATATGCCCATACGCGCGGGACCCCAGGGCATCGGTAAAAGCACGCTGCTCCGCCTGCTCGGCCGGCGGTGGTATTCGGACAGCCTGTGCACCTTCGAGGGCAAGGAGGCCGCCGAGATGGTCCAGGGCTATTGGATATTGGAGATCGGCGAGCTCAATGGCCTGTCGCGCTCGGAGATCAACGCCGTCAAGCAGTTTTTGTCACGCAACGAAGATATATACCGCGAGCCGTACGGCCGCCGAACCAATCTGTTCCCGCGGCGCTGCGTGTTCTTCGGTACCACCAACGACTCCGAGTTCCTGCGCGACCGCACAGGCAACCGCCGATTCTGGCCGGTGGACGTGGGACTGCTAACGCCGACCAAAAACATATTTAAGCAGCTGGCCGACGAAGTTGATCAGATATGGGCGGAGGCGTTCGTGGCCTGGCAGATGGGCGAGCAGCTGTATTTAACCGGCGAGGCGGAACTGATATCCATCGCGGAGCAGGAGACGCACAAAGAAAGCAACGCCAGAGAGGGATTAATCCGCGAATTCGTCGCCAAAAAGGTGCCGAAAGATTGGGAACGATGGACGTTAAACGAGAGGAAGATGTTCTGGTCAGGCGGGTTCCAGTACGACGGCGAG
>JAAXZP010000048.1 GCA_012719815.1 Christensenellaceae bacterium | reverse complement strand
GAGTGCACAAAGGCGAGGTGCTTGGGATATCCGGCATGGTGGGCGCGGGGCGCACCGAACTGGTCCGGGCGATATTCGGCGCGGACAGGAAGGACAGCGGCGAGGTGTATATAAACGGGCAGAAGGTGACGATAACTTCGCCCCGTCATGCCGTGAAGGCCGGCATGGGGCTGATCACCGAAGACAGGCAACGCTCGGGTGTCATATTGCGCCACAGCGTTGAGACCAATATTTCAGTGGTGAACATGAACAAAACGGGCGGCATATTCATGAACGCCAAGAAAGACCGGAAGAACATCATGGGCTTTGTGGAGAACATGAATATCAAAACGCCTTCATTGCAGCAGACGGTCAAGAACCTTTCGGGCGGCAACCAGCAGAAGGTGGTGCTCGCCAAGTGGATGTATGCCAATTCCAACATCATCATATTCGATGAGCCCACAAGGGGCATTGACATCGGCGCGAAAGAGGAAATTTATAAGCTGATTGTGGAGCTCGCCAAAGAAGGCAAATACATCATCATCATCTCCTCCGATATGCCGGAGCTGATTTCCATGAGCGACAGAGTGATCGTGATGCGAAAAGGGAAAATGGTCGGAGAACTCGATGGCGACGAGATCAGCGAAGAGAACATACTATCTTATTCAATTGGAGGCGCAATATGAGCGAGAACATTCAGATCAAGAGACGTTTCCGGATCAATAAAAACGACCTGCCGCTGTGGATATTGGTCGGGATCATCATATTGGCTTCGATCGTTCTGACGGCGATTGAACCCAACTTTCTGTCGAGCACAAACATATTTAACATACTGCAGCAGAATACGGCGCTTTGCCTGGTGACGCTGGGAGCTGGCGTTGTGCTGCTGTCGGGCAACATTGACCTGTCGGTGGGAAACATGCTTGCGGTGTGCGCCGTTATCGGTGGCAAGCTGGTGGTAGAAGGATATACGGACATGTCGGTGATTATCATGACGCTGCTCATCGGCATCGTGTTCGGCATCATCAACGGCATCATCGTCACTTACTCCAAAGTGGACTCGTTTATTATTACGCTGGGCCTGCTCAGCATCTACCAGGCGCTGGCGCTGATACTGTGCAACGGCAATAATGTATACCTGAAGGGAGCGTTTAACGCGCTGGGCAACAGCAAGGTTGGCGACGTACCGCTGCTCGTTATACTGCTCGCTGTGGCCACGGTGATCATGGTGCTCGTCATGAAGTACACCAAGTTCAGCCGCAGGATATACGCGATCGGCGGCAATGAAGAGGTGGCATTCCTGGCCGGTATCAAGATCAACCTCTATAAGATCATGGTGTATACTATCAGCGGCCTGTTCTCGTCGCTGGGCGGTTTGGTTGTGCTCTCCAGAATCGGACAGGCGACGCCAGCGATGGGCGGCGACTATGCGCTACAGTCCATCACCGCAGCCGTTATCGGCGGCATTGCGCTATCGGGCGGGCGCGGCAAGATTATCGGCGCGATTCTGGGCGGAATAATGCTGGGCCTTATCACAAACGCGCTGAACATGCTGCGCGTTCCCTCCTACTACCAGTACATGGTGCTGGGCATCGTGATCATCGCTGCGGTTATCGTCAGCAATCTGGGTGAAAGAAATAAAAAATAACCCCTGAAAACCTAAAAAGCTGAAAAATTAACACTTTTGCAGCAGGTATGTTGCTGCATATATAAAAAACTGGAGGAAAAAGGAATATAAGAAAAACACTGTTAGTCGTATTGGCAATATGCCTGGTGTTGGTCGGATTCACTGCCTGCAAGAAGGCGGAAGTGGCCGAAACGCCCACCAGCGAAGCGCCGGCACAGACGCAGGAACAGGCGCAGGCCCCTGCTGCTGAGAAATCTGAAGCTGCTGCTGTAGAAGAGCCGGTTCCCGCTGAAGAGGACTACATTGTGCCCAAAGAAGTCTATGAGATCGGCTACGTGCAGGGCGGCTCGGACGCTTACTATCAGATGCAGGCGGACGCTGCCCAGTACACCTGCGACAAGCTAGGCGTGAAGCTGAACATCATCAACGCCGAAATGAAGCCGGAAAAAGAGCTGGCTGCTGTTGAGACGTTCATACAGCAGGGCGTGGACGCGATCGTCGTGTTTACGGCTTCCGCTGAGACCAGCCAGATCGGCGCGCAGAAGGCCAATGAAGCGGGCATCCCGTACTTCATCGTGGGTTCCGAAGCGGCCCCCGGCCCCGGTGTTGTGACATCCACCATCAAGGGCAACTTCGTGACGGGCGGCGCGATGCTGGGCAAATTCGTCGCCGAAAATCTCCCCGGCTCCAAGGTTGCGATCGTGGAAGGCGCGCTTGGACAGGGCATTGCTGAACCGTTCGAAGAAGGCTTCGAGGCCGCTCTGGACCCGGGCAGCAAAGTTGTGCTGAAGGCGCCTGGCGACTGGAACGCCGAGAAGTCGGAAGAAGTCGTCAACGGCTGGATGGCTTCCTACAAGGACGGCGACTTCGACGTGATCTATGCGATGAACGCTGACATCTACATTGGAACAGTGAAGGCGCTGGAGTCCGCGGGCAAGCTCAACAACCCGATCAAGGTCATCACGCATAACGGCCGTGCGGAGGACCTGGACGGCGTGGCTCAGGGCAAGGCTCTGGTGACGCTGGCGAACTCCCCGACCTATGAAGCGGGTATCATGCTGCGCATCGTGATCTCGGCGCTGAACGGTGAAGAGGTTCCCAAGGTTGTGGAGACTCCGTTCGTGATGGTGACCAAGGACAACCTGGACGAAGCGTTTGGATGGGCCATCGAGAGCTCCTGGAAGGGTTATGTTTACGGTTCGTACACCGCTGTAAAATAAGCACCCTTCGGTATTGTAAAAATCAGCTCGTCCGTCTCACCGGCGGGCTGATTTTACAAATACCGGCCCAAACGGGGCCGGATAAGAAATGAATTTCAGACAAAAACAAAAGAGTTGTGTGCGTATACAAGGCATCACCTGTATGAAATAATGAGGCCAATATAAAATGAACGGAGGAGAAATGCATCATGAAACTCAGTCTCGATGTCATCGGATACGGCGGATACTTTACCAGGAACCACGAGTCGCTCTCTCTTGAGGACGCGATAAGGAGAGCTGCGAAGTTCGGGTACGACGCCGCGTGCATTTTCGCTCACCGCCCGCTGGGCTTCCCCGGAGACCTGGATGCGGACAGAAGGAAAAAAATCGTTGACCTGTACGCTGAGCTCGGACTTCAGATGGGCGCAGTGGTGTGCTGCAACAACTTCATGGACGGCGACCACGTGCTCGTGTTCCCGCAGGAGAAGGAGATTCTCTACACCAAGGCGGCGATCGCCCTCGCGGCTGACCTCGGTTCTCCCATCGTCCGTGTGATGGCGGCTCTGCTCGGCTATTTCCGTCATCCGCATGCGCTGAACGGCTACGGCATGCCTTCCTATGAGGGCAGGAGCAAGCGCGTGTCGAGGAACGAGGACTACCTGGATGCCTGGCACGATGTGAGAAGAGCGCTGAAGGAAGTGGCCCAGTATGCCAACGACAAGGGCGTCACGCTGGCGCTGCAGACGCATCCGGAGATCACCGGCAACAACGAGATCACGCTGGAGATGATCGAGGAAGTCAACGAGCCCAGCCTGAAGATCGGCCTTGACCTGCCGCTGCTGGAGAACTACGAGCCGGAATTCGTGCGCGACATCGTCAGAAAGATGAAGGACTACATGGTTTACTCGCACACCATCTCGCTGGCGACCAACAAGACTGTAGGCGGCGCGGCCTATTCCTGGGAAGAGGTTTGCCCCGGCAGCGAGAAGGATCCGCTCCCGTGGGAGACTTTCATCGCGACGCTGGCCGAAGTCGGCTACAAGGGGCTGCTGTCGCATGAGCAGTGCTCGCCGATTCTGATAAAGGGCCATGTGCTGGGCGGCGTGGATACCGTTGACGAGCGTTACATCGAAGCGCGCAACTACTTCAGACCGCTGCTCGACAAGTACAACGCTTACGACGGCAATACGCCGGTCCATATTTAACTGAAAGAAGAAGGATGTGTTATGTCTGAGCTGGAGCAGGTTTATCAGCAGCGGCTGCAGCGGTATGTGACGGCCATGCGCAACGAGCGGCCGGACAGAGTGCCCGTCAGGCTGTTTGCTGAGGAGTTCGCAGCCAAATATGCGGGGGTATCCAATCAGGATGCCGCGAGCGACTACAACATCGCTTTTGACGTGACCCGCAAGTGCGCCATGGAACTGGGCGTGGACGCGGCGATGAGCAACGCCATCGTCAACTGGATGCCGATGTCCAAGGCGATCGGCTGGAAAGCGGCGACGTTTCCCGGCCTGGGCGTTCCGCCCTATTACGTGACGCAGATAACGGAACCGGGCTGCGAGGAAGAAGCTTTCCTAAAAAACAACGAGTATGACGAGTTTGCGGATGACCCGACGCTGTTTCTGGCAAACAAATGGCTGCCCCGGTTTACGGCTCACATAAATCCCGCCGGGGGGGAAGTAACCTTCAGACATAACATGCCCCGAATATCAGGCGCGATGGCGTTCTGGGACTACATGCTGGCCTTTGGCAGGTATGGAGAACTGCTTCGGAAAGAGGCAGGCGTGGTGTCTGCAAACGCAGGCACGCTGAAAGCCCCGCTTGATCTGCTCGGAGACAAACTGCGCGGCTATGTGCCGCTGTGCTTCGACCTTCATGAGAGGCGCGACAAAGTGATCAAAGCATGCGAAGCGATGATGCCGCACTGTCTGCGAGTGGCTCTGGGCGGGGCGGACCCTGCCGGGCAGGTGCCGGTGACCATCTGGATGCACAGGGGGCATACCCCCTATGTGTCCAGAAAGGATTTCGAGGAGATATACTGGGCGACGCTCAAGCCGATATTGGAGGAGATCTGGAGAGCGGGGCACCAGACACTGCTTTACGCGGAAGGCACTGGGACGACGGGCTGGAAGTGTTCAGGGAGCTTCCGGCAGGCAGCGTGATATTCCATGTGGACGCAACGGACATCATCAGGGCTCGCGACGTACTGGGCGACAAGTTCGCGCTGAGCGGCGGCGTCGGTAACGACATACTGGCGGTAGGCACCGTAGAAGATGTCAGAAAGAGGTGCAGGTTCATACTCGAAAACGTGGCGAGCGACTGCGGCTACATCATGGACGCGAGTATGCTGATCATGGACGATGCCAAAGTGGAAAACGTGAGAGCCATGGTAGACTACACACTGGAGCACGGGGTGTTCAGCACGTCTTCCGCGTATACCCCGAAAGCGCCGCAGGACGCGCCGGGCAAACCCAGCGGGCATGCGCTGGAGCCGGGCAAAAGGCCGCCGGGCGTGTGCGTTCCGTGGGACGAGTTTATCCGGGATGTGAAGTCCGTGGAAGGCAATGTGGATATCATGAGAAAGGCATGGGAAGGTGTGGACACTGGGGTACACCTTCCTGTGGACAAATCTGACCTGGTGAGTGAAGATGAAAGCTTTAGTGAAATTTGCGCCGGGAGTAGGCAACGTTCAACTGATGGACGTTCCCGAACCGGAATACGGCGACAGCGAAATCAGGGTGAAAATCGCGTATGCGGGGCTGTGCGGGACGGATCTGCACGTGTACAACGATACGTTCAGGAACTACCCGCCGGTGATACTGGGGCACGAGCTGTCCGGCGTGGTGGAAGCGGTGGGCAGCAATGTGAAGCAGTATGCGCCGGGCGACAGGGTCGCGATACTGGGCTCCAACAAGATCATATGCGGGCACTGCAAGTACTGCAAGACCGGCTATTACATGTTCTGCAGCACGCGGCGCGGCATGGGGCATGGCACGAACGGCGGGTTTACCAAGTACGTGGTGGCCCGGGAAGACATGCTCTTCAAAATACCCGACGCTATGTCGCTGAAGGAAGCCGCGATATCCGAGGCGTTTGCGAGCAGCGTGCAGGCTGTGGAAGAAGTGGCGCATCTGGTCGCCGGAGATACCGTGCTGATTACGGGGCCGGGCCCCATCGGGCTGATGTGCCTGCTGCTGACGGCAGCGAAAGGCGTCAGGACCTACGTGGCGGGAACCTCCAGCGATGCGGAGAGGCTGAGAATCGCGGAGAGTTTGGGCGCCGTTTGCGTGGACGTTCAGCGCGAAGACCTGGCGGCTCGCATCATGGGCGACACTTGTGGCCGCGGCGTGGACGTGGTGTTCGAGTGCTCGGGCAACCCGGCGGCGATCACATTGGCGATTTCGCTGGTGAGGCCGATGGGGCAGTTCGTTCAGATGGGCCTAGGCGCGACGAAGGTGGAGATGAATGTGGAGCAGCTTGTCCACAAGCGCATCTGCCTGTGTGGCAGCGTGGGGCACAGCATGAACACGTGGGAAATCATGATGCGGATATTTAGGAGCGGGAAAATCGACCTGAAGCCGATCATTACGCATGAAATGCCCTTGTCGAAATGGGAAGAGGCGTTCGAGCTGATGAGACAGCAGAAGGCATTGAAGATAATACTGTATTACGATTTTGAATGAGCGGGGTGCTTGACCATGAAATTGAAGGATAAGATTGCACTGGTGACCGGCGCCAGCAAGGGCATCGGCGCTGCGATCGCCGTCGGGCTTGCCAGGGAAGGCGCCGACGTGGTGGTCAACTATAACGGGGACAGTAACGGCGCGGAACAGACTGCGCAGCAGGTGCGGGATTTGGGCCGCCGGGCGCTGGTGGTCAAGGCGGACATCGGCAACGTGCAGGAGATCGTGGAGATGTTCCGCATCGCCAGGCAGGAGTTTGGGCGTATCGACGTGCTGATCAACAACGCAGGAATCACGGGCTGGACCAACCTGTTTGAGATCACGCAGGAGAAATGGGATTACGTGATCAACACTAACCTGCGCGGCACGTTCTTCTGCTCACTGGAAGCGGCGAAGATGATGAAAGAGACGGGCGGCGGCACTATCGTCAACGTGTCCACCAACTGCGCAGAACTGGGCGTCAAGAACCTGGTGGCGTATGCGTCCAGCAAGGGCGGCATCCACGCGATGACAAAACAGCTTGCAGTGGAGCTGGCGCCGTACAAAATACGCATCAATACGTTTGCGCCCGGCCCTGTGAATGTGGCTCGCAACCTAAACGACGACCCGGATTACCGGGATACGTGGGGCAGCGTGGTGCCAATGAGGCGCACGGCCGATCCGGAAGAGATGGTCGGCCCGGCGGTGTTTTTGGCATCGGAGGATTCATCGTTTATGACAGGGCAGCTTTTCTACGTGGACGGCGGCTGGACCATACAGGGAAAGATTCCCGAGGAAAACATGGACAAGGCCATGAGAAAGAATACATAAGGGGTTACACTTCATGAACGACAAGCAAATACAAGACTTAAAGGAAAAAGCCCGCATCATCCGCGAGGACATCATCGAGATGATCTACGCGGCAGGGTCGGGCCATCCGGGCGGATCTCTGTCTGCGACGGATGTGCTGACGTACCTGTATTTTTACCGCATGAACATAGATCCCAACCGTCCTGATGATCCGGAAAGGGACAGGTTTGTTCTCTCGAAAGGGCATTGCTGCCCGGCGCTCTATTCGGTGCTGGCGGAGAAGGGATTTTTCGATAAATCGGTGCTTTGGACGCTGCGGGATGTGTACAGCATACTTCAGGGACATCCGGATATGAACAAGGTTCCGGGCATCGATATCACCACCGGTTCGCTGGGGCAAGGCATGTCGCACGGCGTGGGCATGAGCCTGGCTGCGCGCAACAGCGGGCGCAAATATATGGTGTACGTGATGGTGGGCGACGGCGAGCTGCAGGAAGGGCAGAACTGGGAAGCGGCCATGTCCGCAAGCCATTATGGGCTTGACCATCTGGTCGTCATCGTGGACAACAACGGCCTGCAGTGCGACGGAGTAACCGACGATATTATGCGGGTTGAGCCCATCGCGAAGAAGTTTGAAAGTTTCGGTTTTGATATCGCCGAAGCGGACGGTGCGGATTTTATGCAGATCCATCAGGCCTTTGAAAGTTTCGACTACAACAACGGAAAGCCCAAGGCAATCGTGCTGCACTCGGTGAAGGGCAAGGGCGTTTGCTTCATGGAAGGGCAGCCTGGCTGGCATGGCGGTGCACCGTGCAGGCAGGAGTATGAGGCCGCGCTGGAAGATATCAGGGGGGTAAAGGCAGAATGAGCGGTACTGAACCCAACAAAAAAATCTACTCGAAAGTACTCGTGCAATTGGGAGAGGAAAATCCCCGTATCGTTGTCGCGGACGCGGACGTATCCTGCTCGACGGGCACCAATGCGTTCGGGAAAAAGTTTCCGGACAGGTTTTACAACTTCGGCGCGGCTGAGCAGAACATGATCAGCGCGGTGGCGGGCATGGCGTCCTGCGGGCTGCTGCCGTTTGCATCCACGTTCGCGACGTTCGCGAGCATGCGTGCCTGCGACCAGGTGCGGCAGTCCATCGCGTACACCAACCTGAACGTCAAAATCGTGGCGAACAACGCGGGGCTGGAGAACAACGGCGACGGCGTGACGCACCAGGCGATAGAGGATATGGCTATCATGCGCAGCCTGCCCAACATGACGGTGCTGTGCCCTTCGGACAACGTGATCACGGAAAAAGCGGTGCGCGCCGCCGCGGCGCATCAGGGCCCGGTTTATATACGGCTGGGCCGTTACGCCGCGCAGCAGATACACTCTGAAGACGTGGGCTTTGAGATCGGCAGGATGGTCCGCGTCGCCGAGGGTGGGGATCTCACGATCATCGCTACCGGCCGCATGGTGGAGATCGCGCTGGAGGCTGTGCAGCAGCTCAAGGCCAAAGGCATCAGCGCGGGGCTTCTGGACTGCCATACGATAAAGCCGATCGACAAGGAAGCGATCATCCAGGCCGCGAAGAAGACCGGCCGTATTATCACCTGCGAGGACCATAACATAATCGGCGGGCTGGGCAGCGCGGTCTGCGAAGTGCTCAGCGAGAATGCGCCCGCGCTGGTTCGGCGCATTGGCGTGAGCGACGTGTTTGCCCGGAGCGCGCGCGACTACAAGGACCTGTTTAAAAAATATGGCCTTACGGCAGAGAATATCGTGAAAAACGCGATGGAGCTGCTGACCGGAGCGGCCTGAATCACCGGGGAGGATGACGGGGATGAAAAGCTATATCGATGTGACGGTGCCATTTGAAGACGGCATGATGTGTTTTCCGACAGACCCACAGTGCAGCATCAAGCCCCACTGGTCCATCAAAAACGGGGCCCTGGTT
>JAAXZP010000047.1 GCA_012719815.1 Christensenellaceae bacterium | reverse complement strand
GTACCATGGTGAAGTCCGCGGCGAGCTGTCGCGCAATGAAATATCTGAGGAAAACCTCATGATATTGTCAACCGGCGGACTGTTACATGAATATAAGGGAGAACGAAGAGACATGCAAAACAAAAACAATAAGGACAGCAAGGCTGTGAGCAAACAGCGGAGCAGCGTTGCGGCGATTAATAACGCGCGTATCAGCAGCTTTTTCAGCAGCTATGGCATCATCGTGTTTACGGTATTGCTGGTCATCGCCGCCGCCATTATAAAGGGAAGCACCTTCTTTAACTGGAACAACCTGTTCAATATTCTGCGCAGCAACGCCACCATCGGCATTATTGCCTTTGGTATGGCATTTGTGATCATCTCGGGCAACATCGATTTGTCCGTTAGTTCGCAGCTGGTCGCGGTGTCCGCAGTCACGCTGACATTTGTGGACTTCGTCACGCCGGCGCTGGGTCCCGTACTCAGCAGCGCAGCAGCGGTCATTGTCGGTATTGGAATGAGCTGCGCCCTTTCCGGCCTGGTTGGCGTGCTGGTCACCAAAGGCCGCGTCCCGTCGTTCATCGTGACGCTCGGTATGCAGTACATATACCGGTCGCTGTGCAGAGAATTCATGAGCGGCGGCGGCTTTACCACCAAATCGGCCGCCTACCAGAAGATCTCGAATACCGAACTGTTCGGCGTGGTGCCGATGCCCATCGTCTATTTCGTCCTGATGTTCCTGCTGTACTTCTATATCTCCAAATACACCAAGCTCGGCCGGCACATCTATGCGGTGGGCTCCAACGAGAAAGCGACGCGCCTATCAGGTATCAACACGGATACTATTCGCATCATCTCTTTCGTTTTGCTCGGCTTTGCGGTGGGCGTCGCTTCCATCACGGAATCCTCGCGCATGGGTTCCATTAACTCCACATCGTCCGGCGTGGGCTATGAGCTTAACGCCATCGCCATGGCGGTTGTGGGCGGCATCGCGATGGAAGGCGGCAAAGGCAGCATCGTCGGCGTGCTGTTCGGTATCCTCACGCTGGGTATCATCAACAACATGCTCAACCTCATCGGCGTATCTCCGCAGATTGTGGACGCCATCCGCGGCGTCATCATCGTGCTCGCAGTGCTGCTGCAGCGCAAGGAGAAAGAGCGCTAAGCCGCTTGCCTCTGGTCAAACGCTTTTTCAAAGACCCCATGTATGCCATGGGGTCTTTTTATTTGCCAGAATCACCGCTTACACGAACTCCCTCATACTTTTTTACCGGTCAATCGAACGCATGAAAAAGCACCGGATAGAGCTCCGGTGCTTTTATAATCGGTATCCTCTGCCGGCTCAGTCAAACACGATCACGTGCTTGATGCCCTGCGTCGCTCTGGCGTTCTCAAATGCAGTGAGCACATCGTCCAGCGGGTAGGTATGCGTGATGAGACTCTTGATATCCACCAGGCCCTGGGCCACAAAGTCCAGCGATTTTCTGAACTGCGCGATGCTGGAGCGGGTGGAGCCCGTAAGGTACAGCTCCTTATAGTGCACCAGGTTGGTGTTGATCGGCACCGGCTGCTTGCTCTCCGGTATGCCTCCGAAGAAGTTGATGCGGCCGCCGTAGTTCATCAGCGGCAGCATCGCCGCCTGCACCGAGGGCACCGGACAGGCCGTCACCGCAATGTCCAGCCCACGTCCGCCCGTCTGCTCTTTGACAAATCCGGCAAGGTCGTCGCCGTGATATGTTTTTAAATAGGGAAACAGCTTCTTACCGGCCTCAAGGCGCTCTGCCGAAATGTCGTTCAGCATCACGGTCGCCCCGGCCATGTGCAGCAGCTGCACGTGCATCAGGCCGATCGGGCCCGCGCCCACCACCAGCGCGTATTCGCCCGGGTGTACGAAGAGCTTCGGGAAGCCGTTGTACGCGCACGAGAGCGGCTCGACGACCGCCGCCTCGGCAAAGGACACCCCCTCGGGCATCAGCATCAGGTTGCCACGGGCAATGGCGTCCGCGGGGATTTTCACGTATTCCGC
>JAAXZP010000046.1 GCA_012719815.1 Christensenellaceae bacterium | reverse complement strand
GGTGGACAGCGTGCATTTGTCGCCCGGTCTGGCGCTGCTCTTGACTCTTACAACAACGGTGCCCTCCTCGCTGCTCCCGCTGGTGTTGTCGGGGATGGTATCGTACATCAGGCCTTCCCCGCCCGATACCAGCTCAAAGCCGCCGCCGGCGGTGATGGGCACGATGCGCGCCGCCGCCACGTCCTTCACTTCAATCCTGTAGGTATACGTGTATGTCTGACCGGCCTTCACCTTGTCCGGCCCTGAAAACACCACCGTCGCCGAAGATGCCTGCGCGGCTGCCGGATTCACCAGCACCGCAGCCAAAGCGCAAACCATCAGCAGCGCAAAAAAACGTCTCATTCAGCAATCCCCTTTTGAATACGACAATATGATGGTATATTCGGCAGCCGGAGCGTCAGCTCCTGTCTGATTCGGCAAATTCCGCAAAATGGCGTTAATCAAATACCCGCCGTCCAACAGCGAGAGCCTTTTTATACCATCCCTGCACACCGCAGATGATGATGCAGCCGTAATCGGAAGACGCGTGGATATGATATCCGTTGCCGAGATAGATGCCGGTATGCCCGATGTGATCGCCGTCGTCCTTGTCGTCGGAGTAATAGAACATCAGGTCGCCGGGCTGCAGCTTATCTTTGTCCACATAGGTCCACTTCTTGTTGCGGCTGTACATATCCGCCGTCCAGCGTTCCAGCTTATAGCCCGATTTTTTGAGGCAGTAATAGACGAAACCGGAACAGTCGAACGAATTCGGCCCGCGCGCGCCCCAGACATACGGCTTGCCCAGCTGCTTTAGCGCGATTTCGAGAAAGCGCTGGACGCGCGGGTCCGATACCTCGGGCAGATCGGGAAGTATGCGGCTCGCATCTCCCGCGTCGCCCTGGCCGGATATCGCCAGCCGCATCTCAACAAAGTCGGCGGCAGTCAGCTGACCGTCCTGCGTATAGTCGCCCGCTTTCGCATACAGGCTGTCCAGAGGTTCCTGGCCCACAAGGCCGAGCCTGAGCTGCACATAATCCCTGATCGTCATCCGGCCGTCGCCGTTGGCGTCGCCCGTCACCACGACGGCGCGGCTGTCGCGCTCGATGCCGCCTACGATCAGCTTCACCGTCATACCGGTGGCCATCATCGGACCGTCAAATTCTTTGCCGTCGCTGTCGTAAACGAACAGGTTCTCAGCGCCGTTGTCAAAGCTTTGTTTGAAAGTGTTCACGTCTGTCGCCGGGGCAACGCCGCGCACTTCCGTATCGCTGATGGTGTAAACAGAGGAAGAGAGCACGCCCGGCACCACGCTGACAACGCAGGCGTTGGTGTACCCGCCCTCGTCCGTGACCGCCGTTATGGTCGCAGTGCCCGTTGAGACGGCCGTCACCACGCCGTCCTGCACCGTCGCCACCGTCTCGTCGCTGGACCGCCATGTGACAGTTTGCGTCGCAGCGTCATCCGGTATGACAGCGGCGTGCAGCGTCGCAGTGTCGCCGGGGCACATGCCCAGCCGCTCCACGTTGAGGGCAACGCCTTTCACGGGTATTTTCTTCTGCGGTTCAAACACCACGAAACAGCCCCGCCAGAAAAGCGCGTCGATCACCGCGCGGTCTTCACTGCCGTCCACGGTGTTGAGATAGTTTTCCGATATGTCCAGCGTTTTAAGCGCCAGCGTCTCGGGCGGCGCATCGATATCATACAGTGCGCTGATGTCGCTGATTTCATTTCCGCTCAGGTTAAGCGATGTAATGCCAAAAAGGCCGGAAAGTCCGGAGATATCTTCAATGCCGTTATAAGAAAGGTCAAGGCTGATGAGGTTCTTAAGCGCCGCCAGCGCGGAAATATCCATTATTGCGTTATGGGAAAGGTTCAGCGATGTGACGCCCGAAGCCAGCTCCAGCCCGGTCAGGTCCCTGATCGATCGGCCTGAGAGGTCTAGCGCGCCCGTCAGCAATTTCAGCTCCCGTTCGGTGAGCACACCGTCGCCGTTGGCGTCCGCGCCAGCACCGATTAGCGCCTGTTTCAGGGCATCGTCCGGTATCGCCGCAGCGTCGTTTTTGCCTGCCCAGGTGGTATGCGTACCCAGCAGGGAAAATATCAGCATCAGCGCCAGCGCCCTTATCACAATTCTTCTTACCCGGCTGTTGCCCATATATCCTTTCTCCCGACCTGATGGGATAAGTTACATCATCCCATAAATAAACACGTTTGATATAGCTAAAACAGGCAGCCGCGCCGGGAAATACGCAATTCAGCCGGGCAGGCAGCGCGCATCTGTCAGTCTATGCGCCGCATGGCTGCGGTATGGCCGCTTTTGTTTGACATCGGCCTTGCCCTCACTTATAATATGAAAGATAGTGAAATCTAGCAGGAGCTCATGGCGTTTGGGTACAGGACGCAGGCGCTGATTCGTTATGTTTGTATTTTTGATATCCACTCTGGTTGCGCTGGTGCTGTCGCTGGGGCTGACCCCGCTGATGATTAAGGCATCGCGCCGTCTGAAAATCTTGGATATGCCCAACGGCCGCAAAGAGCACCGTGAACCGATGCCGCTGATGGGCGGCGTGGCAATCTATCTTGCCACCATCGCCGCCACCGTTATGTTTATCCTCCTTTTTGTGGACGGCTTGCAGCTTAACATCGTTATCGCATTTCTTATCGGAATCTCCGGCGTCACGCTGATGGGGCTTATCGACGACATACTGTCGCTGAGCGCCAAAAGACGCCTTGCAATACTGTTCGTACTGGCGCTGATCGTGCTGGTCGGCTGCCTGCAGTTCTATTTCCCTGAAAGGCTGCTCCATACCAGCCTGGCCCTCACGCTGCTGACCTCGTTCATTGTAGTTTTCTGGATTGTCAGCATCACCAACGCCATTAACCTATCCGACGGGCTGGACGGCCTGGCCAGCTGCCTCTCGCTGGTGTCGGTGGCCGCGTTCGCGGTGATATTCTATCTGCAGGGCCGCACGCAGCTCGCACTGCCCACCACCCTCGCGCTTTTCGGCGCCATCGCAGGCTTTTTGCCGTACAACATCAGCCCCGCCCGCATATTCATGGGCGATGCGGGCAGCATGTTTATCGGCTTCATGCTGGGCATACTGTCCATCATGAGCATGTCGCAGAAACCGCTGGAGTTCTTCGTCGTGCCGGTGTTCATCATACTGATGCCCATACTCGACATGGCGATGGCGATACTGCGACGGCTGCTGCTTAAACGACCCATCATGCAGGCGGACAAGCAGCACTTCCATCACCGGCTCAACAGGTTTTTCCGCAGCCAGCGCGTCGTCGTGCTGGTCATGATGCTGGGCCAGTTGGCGTGCGCGGGTATCGGGATTGTGGTGTATCTCACGGAATGGTTCGCCCTCGGCTGGGCTCTGCTGGGGGTCATCGCCGTACTGGCCATACTGTATACGCTGCGTACGGTCAGCCGGATACGCACAGCCGAAGCCAAGTTGGCCCAACCGGCGGTGCAGGTGTCGGAAAAGGCTGCCGAATAATACATAACAGCTCAAGCCGCGCACCTTCGGCGGTTTTTTGTGCAATTATTCCGCCCAACGAAAAAACGCCTCAAAAGAGGAGGCGTTTTTCTTCGGGACTTGCCCGAAACGGAAGCGATTACCTGGGAAATTACCCGCGGGCGCCATCCCGCAGCGCGCGCACCGGCCGGGCCTCGATATAGCCGCGGTAACCCATCGGCGCGAGTTGGAAGCGCGGCCCGTCCTCGTCCGCCCATTCAAAGCCTGCAGCGTGGGGTCGTAAGTTTTCATCAGCTCCCACAGGTCGCCGATGGCCGACTCAAACTTTTCGTCGTCATGCGGCGGCCCCTGAAACACCATCATTTTTCACGGCGGCAGGTCGATTATCTCATACCCTTCGGGAACCGGCCCGGCGTAATCCGCGGAAACCTCCACCCCCTGGGCGTATACCGACGTGCCGGGTTTCACCATGTTTTCCGGCAGCCACATGCCGATGGGCTCGTACAGCGCCTCGCGGATGCCCGAAAGCGTCTCCCACACGTCGCAGCCCACTTCCTCGCAATACTCGAAATAGTGCACCGCCCTCCTGCCCCGCTTCAATATCAGCTTTCTGTGCGGCCTTTCCACAACCCGTACAAATACCGTGTTCAAATTGCCATATTCGCCTCTCCTTTTTGTTTTTCGAGGTAATAATCATGGGCCCTGGGCGGCATGAACGGCTGAAACGGCGACTGTTCCCACGCGAAACGCCGGGGAGTCACCCCAAACTGCCGGGTGAACGCCCGCAAACCCCTCGTGCGATCCGAACACAAAATCGAACGCGACGTCAACGACTCTTCCCGAACCGTCGCGCAGCCGCTCCACCGCCTTGGACAGCCGCAGCGTCCGGATATAGTCGAAGGGCGTGCGCCCGGTGATTTCCCGGAATATCCGCGCCGCATGCCACGGGGAATAACCCGCGCCGCGGGCGAGGTCCGCCAGCGTGATGGGCTCCGTGATGTGCGCCGCGATGTATCCCTGCATATGCGCCGCCGCGCGAACCTTTTGCCAGTGCTCCATTCGACTCCCTCCGGATATGATGCTACCAGACCGCCAGGCTTTTTTCTTGACCGTTTTTGCAGAGCTTTTATAAACCCATCTTCTCATTTTACGCCCCGTTTGCCAAAAAAAGTGTTGACAGCTATATCGTCAGCCGATATAATTTATATCGTCAGCCGATATATCGATAAACGTTATAAAAAGGAGGGCGAAGTTATGCCGGAAGCACAGGGCGCACTGACCGAAGCGGTTTTCTACATACTGCTGTCATTGACGCAGCCGATGCACGGCTATGGCATCATGCAGAACGTAAACGAACTGAGCCGCGGCCGCGTGGTACTGGGCGCGGGTACGCTGTACGGCGCTATCAACACGCTGCTGGAAAAGGGCTGGATAACGCCGTATGGCGGTCCGCCGGGCGAGCGCAGGAAGGAATATATCATCACGCCGGCCGGGCGCCGGGCGGTGGAAGCGGAGATCGCCCGTCTCAACGAATTGCTGGAGAACGGACGGCGCGTTTTGGAAGGAGCAGAGCAATGAAACACGTTGTATTCAAGGCATACTGGAACTATGAAAAAGAGGAGCAGTGGCTCAACAGCATGAGCGCCCAGGGTCTCGCGCTGACCGACTATTTCTGGGTGCGCTACGTATTTGAGGATTCTGAGCCCGGCGAGTATATCTACCGCATCCAGTTTCTTGAGCGCCTGGCCAGGCACCCGCAAAGTCGCAAATATATCGAATTCGTGGAAAGCACCGGCGCGGAGTGCGTGGCCACTTACATGCACTGGGCATATTTCCGCAAGAAGGCGGCGGACGGCCCGTTTGAGCTGTACACCGACATTCCTTCCATCATCCGCCACTACCGGATGATTCGCGCCTTCTGGGCCCCTCTGGCCTTGCTTGAATACGTTGCGGGAATCCTTAATATTATCGCAGGCGTCACACCGCCCGTCTCTCCCGTCAACATTGTGCTGGGCGCGCTGGTCACGCTGCTGGGAGTTGGCTTTACGCTGATGATCGTGAATGTTACGAAAAAGATACGGACGCTCAAAAAAAAGCAGCTTATCGTGGAAGCGTGACGGCGAAACACCTGCTTTTTGTCAAAAAAATCTCTGAAGCGCTCCGATAAACGTCGGATGTTCGGGGGAAAATAAAGACAACACGACAAAAGGTGGTGAAACGATATTGGAAGGACCAAGAATCCGCGTACACTGCAGTGTAGACAATTGCCAGTATAACAAGGGGCACAGGTGCTATGCGCATACACTGGAAGTCAACGCGTCGGGCGACGGCCATGCCCGCACCAGCGACGGCACGCGCTGCTCCACGTTTGTGCCGAAATAAGGCGGCGGCAGTCCTTTAAAGACCAACTTTCCGGGAAATGTGGCCCTGTCGACCACATCGTCGGCAGGGACCCCGGAAGCAAGTATCAGAAAAATAAAAAACCCCAATTGTTTAAAACTCTTGTGGGATTGTCTCTCAAATATACTCTTAATATAAATTCTGTGGGCAAGACGGGCTCTGCCCGCTGATATACCCCATTATGTTACAATAAAACATATGATTGTAAAGCATATAATTCCGTTCAGCTAAAGGATGTACGTTGGGGCGTTAATTGAAGAATATGCTCGCCATAGTTCTGAATATTATCGTAATTCTTAAACCACTGCATCAGAACTGAGAGAAAACGCCTACCAAATGCTCTTGTGAAGATGTATCAAAGTGTCTCGCGAACCCCACGCTAGACATGGATGCAGTATGCAACATTAACCCCGAAGGGCTACCTATTACCGCTGACGCGGAGGCCTACGGTAATAAGAATGCGACAAATACCGTTCCATTAGAACGATGATGGCACTTAAATTTAGGGGCCAAAAAGGCATTAGCAGGGAGAAAGCTATCGACAAATAGGAAGCGAACAAAAACTAATTAAAACAGTCAGGATGAGGGATAACCCCTCATCCTCTTTTATTATTCCCAAATTATTCTGTTTGACTCAAACCAGCCCGGCATTCGTATTAATCTCCCTGATCGTCTCTACAAGCTTTTTCCCTTTATCAATTGGGAACTGGGTTATACTGCCTACCGACCGGAAAGGCTCCTCCTGAAGGCGCTGAAGCTCCAACACGCCGTTCTTGATGACATAGTCGACCACGAGACGAACAAACGTCATCTGTGCCTGGTTGAGATCGTGGTCGCTCAAAAATGCTGAGAACGCTTCGTTGGCAGCAGTTCTGTCCAGACCGGTAATCTCTCGAACCAACAAATTTAACGGCTTATCGCCAAAAGTTTTTTCATATTCTTCGCGCGTACCCACTTCGTCCCAAAGAATGTTCTCCAATACCTTGAGGTCTTCGGGGGTCAACGGACGGTTGGTTTTGAGCGTGTGGATGGCGATATTGTCCTGATTGTTGCGGATATACGCTTCTACTTTACGGCGATAGTTGGCGAACTCCGTACCACGCGGCGTATATTCGTTTTCCTGCACATTAAGCACCGCGTCTGTGAAATCGGTATATACATGGTTCCTTTCTTTACCGGTAAGGAACTGGACGATTGAGCGTAAGGCTTTTCTGGGCTCTTCCAGCGCAGCCAGGGTAGCATCGTTCCAAAAGTCTGCTTCCAATACGCTGAGAATCAGACTTTCATGCATTTTCACCTGCGGTATGGTACCGAGCTTTGAGAGCGCTTCCGCAATGGCAATTATCATCTTTTGCTCTGATGCAAACGAGTTTCCCTGGAGGAACTTGTGCTCCAGCCGGTACATCAGCACGTCAAAACGCCGTGCAGCCTCATCATCGCCTGAGGGCGGCAGGATTGGACCAAGAGCGTCTTTGAGCTCTGCGGATTGTACCTGTGTGAGAGCCTGCCATGCCTCCGGTCTGCTGTATCGTTCAACAAAGGCCAAGTGCCGTTTGACGAGGAAAGAGTCGCGATTAAGGCTTTGGATGTCATGCACAAGTTCTCTCACGAAAGCAGACCGGCAAGCCGGATAATCACCTTCCTGCCATTTAAGATTCTGTAATTCTGCGACGATATCGACACGCAGGCGGAATGCCCGTTCGGCCAGCGATACCATAGCCGTGTTATCCCGTCCGTCTTTCTGAACACGGAAAAACTCGAAGTTTCCACAGTAGTCGAAGCACAGGAAATACTCCTTGTGTGCACCGGGGCCAAAAAGGTTGGGGCATAGGCGTGTGCCGCGTCCGACCATCTGCCAGAACTTTGTTTTGGAGAACACCTTCTTAAAGAATACCAGATTCACGACTTCCAGCACATCGATGCCGGTATCCAGCATGTCCACCGATACGGCAATCTGTGGCAGGCGATCCGGTGTGCTGAAGTCGTCAATGAGGTTTTGGACATAGTTAGTCTGGTTATCAATCACACGCGCGAAATGGCCACCCAGTTCGGGGAACAGCTTGTTAAACCTATCTACGATAAATTCGGCATGCTTGTGATTGCGTGCAAAAATGATGGTTTTACCCAGCTTATCACCGCCTTCCACACGCAGCCCCTTTTGCATCAGGTCCAGCAGCACCCTGTCCACGGTATCTTCGTTGAATAGCCACGCGTTGAGTGCGTTGGCGTCAATCCACGGCGGAAGGTTATCCGGAGTTTCGACATCGCCGAATTTCTCCTCGTACTCGCGCTTTTCTTCTTCCGACAGCGCTTCATAGTCTATGCCCTCGCTCATGAATTTCAGCGTTGTTTCCACGGTATGATAGGGCACGAGAAATTTGTCTGCAATGGCCTGATCCAATTCGTAAGCGTATGTGGGCACGCCGGTTTCCAACTCAAATATACGGTAGGTATCCCTGTCCACTTCGTCGCGCGGGGTGGCCGTGAGTCCGCAGAGCAACGCATCAAAATAATTGAATATCTCGGCGTATTTGTTGTATATACTTCGGTGCGCTTCGTCCACCACAATCAGATCAAAATGCCCCACAGTAAACAGGCGTGCATCATTGTCACGCCGTTCGCTGTCGATGGCGTTCATAATGGTCTGGTAGGTAGAAAACACCACGCGTGCATCGGGCGTTTCGTCTTTACTGCGCTCGACGAGGTTGCACAAGCTCATATTGGGCAGATGCTGCTTAAAATGCTTCTTGGCCTGCCGCACCAGCGCAGTGCGGTCCGCAAGAAACAGTACGTTTTTTACCCAGCCGCAGCGTGAAAGCACATCGACCAGCGAGATGACAGTGCGCGTTTTGCCGGTTCCGGTTGCCATCACGAGCAGCGCCTTGCGGCGGCGCGTGCGGTAAGCCTCGCAAACGCTTATTATGGCCTCTTTCTGATAGTAGCGGTTGGTGATGTCTTCCCGAATGTCGATATGCTCCAGAGACAGGCGCTCACGGCGCTTGTCGACCAGCCACTTCAGATCGTCCGGCGAGTAGAAACCGGAGACGCGGCGCGGCGGATAGAATGTATCGTCCCACAGCCACGTTTCAAAGCCGTTGGTGTAGAATATGACGGGGCGCTGGCCTGTAGCCGCTTCCAGGCAATCCGCGTACAGCTTGGCCTGCTGCTGGCCGACGCCGGGGCTCTTGCTTGTGCGCTTGGCCTCAATCACCGCCAGCGGTTTGCCGTTTGAGCCGTACAGCACGTAATCGACGAAGCCTTCTCCCGAACCGAACGGCATGCCCATGACCGGTACTTCTATATCGTAGTTTTCTTTCAGCACCCAGCCGGCTTCTTTTAAATCCAGATCGATATAGCGGCGGCGCGTCTCGAACTCGCTGATATCTTCCACTTCATACGGTACGCGCGGCGGCGCCTGCTTCAAGCGCTCAATCTGCTCCAGCAACTCGGCGTTCTGCTTTCGCATTTGCTCCAGCGAAGCAGCGGCTTCGTTCAGCCTGGCTTCCACCTGTTTAACGGCGCCCGCATCCGGCTGCGGCAGTGCCGCCTCGTCGAACTTCTTCTCCTCATAATCCGGCGAATAGGAATAATCAATCCAGTCCGCGAAAACGAACAGGTTGTGAAGCGCCAGCACAGCCTCCTCGCGCGTGACGTTCCTGCCCGTGTGCGCGGCGATATTGCCCAAACGGCGGATATAGTCCAGCTGCTTGATCATGCCGCTTGGCAGCAGCGACTTGAACTCCCAGTCGGACATCAGCGCGGTTAATTCCTCGCTGTAGGACGGCTCCAGCCGTTCCGCCGCATACACGAACTTGACGGCCATCTCCAGCGCCTTGCGGCACGACAGCGCGCACAGCGCGGGCGACACCGCGAAGGCCCGCTCCGCCTCCAGAAGGGAAGAAGAGAACGAAGCAAATGCCGGTTTTGAGAAAGGAGAGAAGTTCATAAACTCACCTCATAAGGATTAACTAAATACCTGCTGCATCAGAGCTTTATACAATGTTTCCATCTGTTCGAGGGCCTTTTGTTTTGCCAATTTTGATTTATCGACTTGTTCTACAAAGGCGGCAAAATCATTTTGCATTTTTATTGGGGGCAATAATACTGTATAATTCTTAATGATTTCTACATTGAGATTTGGCTGATTTCCTCCCTTAGCCTTACTTCGCAAATCTTCATAACAAAGCATTAAGTAGTGCCATAGATATATTGAGTTATGGCTATCTGAAGGAAGAATACAGGCACAAGCTTGGTTGGTAGCACACTCCGTTTGTAATAGAGCAGTCATGCCTCTTGTTTTCCCTTGACCATACATAGCGATCAATATTGTGCTTGGAGGACAAATCTTTGCAGACGAATTATCTAATCCAGCGTGCGTTATTTTTTCTTCTGTATCTTCAATAATGCAATTTTGTAATTCGGTAGTCTTAACCCAACGAATATCTCCGTTCCAATAGTCAAAAATATCCCTACTTGGTGTTCCACCGCTAATAACTGTTGCAATGCTTTTTATAGGCACATAAGGGTAAATTCTACTATTTCTGATATCCCCAAACATCTCAATAAACTTCGCCTTAACCAGCATATCCATCTCCGCAATCTGCTTTTTGCGCAGGTCGATCAGCGACTGAACCTTGTCCAGCACGGCGGCGATGCGCTTTTGCTCCTCCAGCGGGGGGAGGGGAACTAGCATATTGGAAATATCAGACAATAAAATCGACGGATAGGCTTCGTCTTTAATTAAACGATTTGGTCTGTAAACTTCAAAATATCTTCTTAAGTATCCGGCATGAATTTTTTTGGGGTAGATACAAGCCAGATGGCTTACCACATAACAATCATTTCTTAATTGGTGAACATAGCCTTTCATACAAGACATGCCACTTTTCGCAAATACAATCGTATCTTTTGGTTGAATCTTAAGATTATATTTTCTTGCAACTTTTTCGTTAATTTTTGGGAGGGATGATTCGGAAACACCGCCGATCAAATCTATTAAATGGCCTGCACGAATAAAAGGTAGTCCCTCATTGGAGTAATTATCTTCTCCTTGGGGAGCTCCTTGCCCTGCACAAATAGATGCTATTTCACTTAGTTTCACCATTGGCCACTTACTCATGTTCCACCATCCCCCGAAGTTCCTCAAGCCCCTGCATGATCTCGCGCTCCATCGCCTCAATGCGGTCCAGTATCACCGCGGGTGGGTCGTAGTGTACGGTTTCGTGCACGATCTCCTTGTATTTGTTCAGCGAGAGGTCGTAATTGTTCGCGGCGATCTCCTCTTTGGGCACAAGGAAAGACTGCGCTGTGCGGGGCCTGTCCGCCTCCGCCGCAAGGTTGTGGAAGCGCTGCACGATATCCGGAATGTCGCTGCCCTCAATCTCGGTGCGCTTGTCATCCAGGCTGAAGCCGTCGTTTTGCATGTCGTAGAACCACACTTTGTCCGTCCCGCCCGAGCCCGTCTTGGGGAATATCAACACGGCGGTGGAGACTCCGGCGTACGGCTTGAACACGCCGGAAGGCATGGAGATCACGGCGCGCAGATGGTGCTTCTCGACGAGATGCTCGCGGATGGCACGGTGCGCTTTGGAGGAGCCAAACAGCACGCCGTCCGGCACGATGCAGGCGCAGCGTCCGCCGGGCTTTAACAACCGCAGGAACAGTGCGAGGAACAGCAGCTCCGTCTTCTTGGTGCGTGTGGTCTTAAGCAGGTCCGCCGAGACCGAGTCATAATCCAGCGAGCCTTTGAACGGCGGATTGGCTAGTACCAGCGTGTATTTTTCCGTGTCAGGGTTCTGCTCCGAAAGCGAATCGCGGTATTCGATCTTGGGGTTTTCCACGCCGTGCAGCATCATGTTCATGGCGCCGATGCGCAGCATCGTTCTGTCCATGTCGTAGCCGGTGAACATGCGGTTGTGGAAGTGCTCGACAGATTCTGGCTTGTAGAACATCTCGCTCTGTTTCTCGCGCAGGTATTCTTCCGCCGCCACGAGGAAGCCCGCCGTGCCCATCGCGGGGTCGCAGATATAGTCATCCGGTGTGGGCTCTACCAAATCCACCATCATGCGTATGATGTGGCGCGGTGTACGAAATTGTCCGTTCTGGCCGCTGGTGTTCAGCTTGCGCAGCATATATTCGTAAATATCGCCCTGCGCGTCGCGGTCTTGCATCGGCAGATCGTCCAGCGCCGTCACGATGCGCTGCAATAGCTGCGGCGTAGGCACAAGGAACAGTGCATCCCCCATGTATCTGGAATACGCCGTCTCACGCCCGTTGTGGATGTTCTTGATGAACGGGAACACCTTGTTCTGTACCGTCTCAAACATGCGGACGGCGTCATAATTTTTGAAATTGCTCCAGCGCAGCTCCGGCTGGTCTTTGGGAAATATCGGCTTATAATCAATGCCGAGTATAGCGCTTTCCCTTTCGCGCAAACTGTCTATCTCGTCCAGCCGCTTTATGAAAATCAGATAGGTCATCTGTTCGATGACGGAAAGCGGATTCGTTAGGCCGCCCGTCCAGAACATTTCCCATATGCGGTCGATCTTGTTTTTGATTTCCCCAACTATCATGATGCCCCCTAATGT
>JAAXZP010000045.1 GCA_012719815.1 Christensenellaceae bacterium | reverse complement strand
CTTTTCAAAATCCGCGTAGTCGATATTGCCGCGCCTGTCAGCCGCCACTAAGCTAAGTTCCACATTCCTTTCCGCCTGCAGGCGGTACAGCGGCCGCAAAACGGAATTGTGCTCCAAATCTGTCGTAATCACATGACGACCCGGGTCGATGGTGCCGCAGATGGCGATGTTGAGAGCCTCGGTCGCGTTGCAGGTGAACACCACATTGTCGGGCCGCCTGCAGCCGAAAAGCTGCGCCAGCTTCACGCGCGCCTGGTAAACGGTACGCGACGCATCCAGGCTGACGGCGTGCGTCCCGCGCGACGCGTTGCCCAACGCGTTCATCGCCTGCACCACCGCCTCGATAACCTGCGGCGGCTTGCGCATTGTGGTCGCCGCGTTGTCGAGGTATATCATGGCTTGATGACCTTGTCCGCCGCGCTCAGTTTCTCGACGATGGTATACATATTGGCAATCTGCCCCACCGCCAGTTTTTCCGTCAGGCCGTAATAATTCAGGCACGTGCCGCAGGTCAGAATTTCCACGCCCTGCGCCTCCATGCTCTTCAGGTCTTCCAGGCTGACCGACCCTTCAACCGGTATGTGCGCGCCGCCGTTGTAGAAGATAATCGTCCTCGGCAGCTGCTCCAGCTGGGACAGCGCGTAGATGAACCCTTTCATCAGCGTCCTGCCCAGTTCGTCGTCGCCGCGGCCCATCGCGGCGGTGTCGATTACCACCACGGTGTTGTTCCGGATATCCGGCACGCAGACGGGTTCTGAATCTTCGGTTTGGGGCGCTGCGGCTTTCGCTTCCGGCAGCGCGGAAACTTCCATCGTAATCACAAAATGCCTGTCGTCCAGTTTTTCGCTTTTGGCCGCGAGTCCCTTGCCCATGGCCAGCCGCGTTACGTTCTGCACGGCAATCTCGTTATCCACATGCACTTCAAGCACACCGGGTTCCTTCATCTCTCCCAGCGCCTTTGTCGCTTTCACCACGGGTATCGGGCACTGCTCGCCCAGTGCGTCCACGATCACCTTTGCCATTTTTTATTCCTCCTCGGTTCACACATCCTGTATATCCGCAAGGGCGTTGTCGACCGCCCAATAATTCATTACTGCTTCATGGCGCACAGCGCCGCGCCGATGGAGCCCGCATACCGCCCATGCGCGTGGGATATCACCCGCGTGCCCAGTGCGGCAGACAGCGCACCTACGATATAAGCGCTGTCGCACAGGCCGCCCGTCAGGCACACTGTGCCTGCGCCGCCATACAGCCTTCTGGCCTGCGAAGCCACCTTCTGCACGATGGAGTCCACCACCGCAAACGCGATGTTCTCCTTCTTCTCCCCGCGCCCGATCAGGCTGATCACTTCGGATTCGGCAAAAACCGTACACATGGAACTGATGGTGGTATCACGGCCCCGCGCGGCCAGCTCACACAGTTCACTCGGACTCACCGCCAGCGTGTTCGCCATCACTTCCAGAAAGCGCCCGGTGCCCGCCGAGCACTTGTCGTTCATCATGAAGTCTTTTACCATGCCGCCTTCAATGCTGATGATCTTGGTATCCTGCCCGCCGATATCGATCACCGTCATATCGCGGCAGCCGAAAATCTCGCAGGCCCCTTTTGCATGGCAGGTAATCTCCGTCACGGCTTTATTGGCATAGGGTATCGCCGCCCGGCCGTACCCGGTCGCCACGCAGGGCGTATGCAGG
>JAAXZP010000044.1 GCA_012719815.1 Christensenellaceae bacterium | reverse complement strand
GGGCGAGGGAGGCAGCGGCAGCAGTAGCCCGGTCTGCATTAACTGCGGCGCCTGCACCAAGCAGTGCCCCACCGGTAACGTGAAGATCACCAAGAACGAGTATTAACCGGGGGACTTATTTTCGGGGTTATGTGAGGAGGATAGACAGGCATGGAAAAACTGGCATTGGGCATGGTTGAGACAAAAGGTCTCGTGGGCGCGATCGAAGCGGCGGACGCGATGGTGAAAGCGGCCAACGTGAAGCTGATCGGCAAGGAGAAGATCGGGTCCGGTCTGGTGACGGTGATGGTGCGCGGCGACGTGGGCGCGGTGAAGGCGTCGGTGGACGCGGGCGCGGCGGCAGCCAAGCGCGTGGGCGAGCTATACAGCGTGCATGTGATACCGCGGCCGCATGAAGACGTAGAGGGCATACTGCCGCCCAACGAATAACGGAGGGGGAACGCTATGGATCTCAACCTTAAAGGCAAGACAGCAATTGTGACCGGCGGCAGCACCGGCCTGGGCGCGGGCATCTGCGAGGTGCTGGCCGAAGAGGGCATGAATGTGATCGTCAACTATATCGTCGGGGAGCCGCAGGCGAAGGAGTTCGCGCAGTCGCTGTGCGACAGGTTCGGCACCCGGTGCATGGCTGTTTACGGCGACATCAGCAAGGCTGAGGACATCGACGCGATATTCGAGCTGGCGGAAAAGGAATACGGCCATGTGGACGTGCTGGTCAACAACGCCGGTATCTGGCCCACCACGCCCATCGAAGAGATGCCGGACGAAGAGTGGAAAAAGGTGATCGACATCAACCTTAACGGCACGTACCTGTTCTCCAAGCGCGCCTGCATGCACTTTTTAAAGCACGGCGTTGAGGGGCATATCGTGTGCATTTCGTCCAAATCCGGCTTCGCGGTGACGTCGCCCGGCCACGCGCATTACGCGACCGCCAAGGGTGCGCTGACGCTGATGGTAAAGGCGATGGCGCGCGAGTTTACCGCCAAGGGCATCACCATCAACGGCGTGGCGCCCGGCATGGTGCGCACGCCGCTCAACGAGGATAAGCTCTCGCAGCCGCATTGGCTCAAGTACTATCAGGACCGCATTCCGGTGGGCCGTATATCCACCGCGCATGAAGTGGCTTACGCCGTGGCGTTTCTGGCGTCGGAAAAAGCGAGATTCATTGTCGGTACGATTGTGGATGTGACGGGCGGTATGCTGATATAATACCGCCGCCAAATGAAAGGAGGAAGCGCATGAGAAAGGTTGGTATTCGCAGGCTGACAAAGGAAGCGTTTGCGCGCTACGGCACCTTTGCGAGCATACTTGAACCCCAGGGCGACAAACTGGGTGAACCGCCGGTGGAGTTTTACCGCGACATGGTGCAGCAAAGCCTGGGCTGCGCGACTCAGGTGTCGTACTCGGCCTGCGTGGTGGAAGCAAGAAATCCGCGCATTATCGATACGGTGGAGCATCACGACTACTGCCACGAGACCATCATCTGCCTGGACGGCGACTACCTGATGCACGTGGCGCCGGCCTGCGGCAAGGACGAGGTGCCGTATGATAACATTGAAGTCTTCCTGCTGCCGCGCGGCACGGTAATCAACGTGAAAGCGGGCGTCTGGCATGCGGCGGGCTTTCCGTACAAATGCGACAAGGTGCATATACTGTGCGCGCTGCCCGAGAGGACCTATGCGACGGACTGCCATGTGCTGAGCATCCCGGAAGAACACCGGATCGAGGTTGTAGAGGAATTCATCGACTGACAGGTCTACCACCATCAGGTCTACCTCCATATAAAAAGGCCGTCTCGGCTAAAAGACGGTTTAATAGACCGTCCCCTCCAAGAGACGGTCTTTTTATATTTCGCCATGCTGTTTTACTGTTTTTTTACCATGTCCCGCGTGACGAGCGGTATGTTGGCGAGGGTATCTGCGGGCGTCATGGACAGCACGCCGCAGTCCTTTGCGGCAATTTCGCCCGCCTTGCCGCAGATGTACGCGCCGTACACCGCTGCCGCAAAGCCGCTCATGCCGTTCTTATGCCCGCCGCACATCAGCCCGCCGATCACGCCGGCCAGCACGTCGCCGCTGCCGCCGCGCGACATACCGGGCGTGCCCGCCGTCACGAATACCACCTTGTCGCCGTTGACGACCAGCGTCGTCGGGCCCTTGAGCAGCAGCGTGACGCCGTATTTCTCGGAGAAGATCTGCGCGCAGGTGAGCATGTCGCTTTTGATTTCGTCCACGGACAGGTTGCACAGCCGGGAGAACTCGCCGAGGTGCGGCGTCAGCACGATGTCGCCCTGCTTTTCGGCCAGCCACTGCTTGTTCTCCGCGATCAGCGTCAGCGCGTCCGCATCGAACACGTTTTTGATATCGTGATGCTTGATCAAGTATTCCACCGCTGCAGCCGCACCGCTGCTGGTACCGATGCCCGGCCCGGTGACCACTGCGGTCTTGCCGGTGAGCAGCTCCTCCAGTGCCGGAACGCAGTGCTCCGAGAGGTGGCCGGCGGTATCGTCCAGCGCATACGTCATGCTTTCGGGCAGCCGTGACGAGAATATCGGCTGCAGGCAGGCGGGTATGCCGGCGGTGACCAGCCCCGCGCCGGAACGCAGCGCCCCGGCCACGCACATCAGCCCCGCGCCCGAAAAGCCGGTGCTGCCCACCACGCACGCCAGCTTCCCGTAAGTGCCCTTGTGGGAGTCCTCATCGCGCGGGAGGAGCTTCAAGCCGTCCACCACGGCGCGCATGTTCCCGACATCGTATTCGCCGGTGGTGCCCAGCTCCTTGACGGTCAGTTTGCCTGTGTGCTTGCGGCCCGGATAGAGGAAATGCCCCGGCTTCGCGCACTGGAATGTCACCGTCTCGTGCGCGAGCACCGCCGCACCGCAAATTTGCCCGGTATCCGCGTCGATTCCCGAGGCGATATCGCAGGCGACGACATACGCGCCGCTGTCGTTGACCAGCTCGATCACCCGTTTATACAGCCCTGTTACTTCGTGGTGCAGGCCCACGCCCAGCAGCGCGTCCACCCGCACCTGGCCGGAGAGGTCGCTCAGCAGCGCTTCCGCGGTGCCCTCGCTGAGTATCTCGAATATGCGGGAGCCGAAATAGGCCGCGTTCTCCGCCGCTTCGCCGCGCAGCGCTTCCACCTTGCCCACGAGGCACACGCGCACGGCGCAGCCGCGCGCTTACAGCTGCCGCGCTGCCGCAAAGCCGTCTCCGCCGTTGTTGCCCATTCCGCACAGTACGAGCACCTTGGTCTTGCCGAAACGCTCCCAGATGACCGATGTGATGCCGAAAGCGGCATTTTCCATCAGTACGCGCGACGGGATGTGCATCTGCTCCATCATGTAGGCGTCCAGCGCCTGCATCTGTTTCTTACGTACTACGGGTATCATCTGTCGACTCCTTCCACGTGCCGGTGACGGCTTTTCACTATTCACCAGTATAGCATAAACCGATGGGATTATAAACCAGTTATTATTGTGTCACAGCGTTGACGATGGCGCGAGCCGCAACCTCCGCGCCTGCCGCGAGTATTGCGGTAAATTCGCCCGACACTGCGCCGGTACCGAACGCAAACACCGTGTCGCCGTCGAACATGGTGTGCGCCGGGCGTACGACCATCGCGATGCCGTCCTGCGCCGCCGCAGCCAGCTTGTTGGCCTGCTCCTTGGTGAGCGCCGCATTGGTGCCCACGATGCCAATCGTGGTGTTGCGCCCCGCCACGTCCGCCAAATCCGCCGGGGGAGAGGTCATCAGCGCGTCTAACACCGAGCCGCCGGCCATGCCCGCGACCTTCCTGCCGGTATTGTGGTCGTACACATCGCCGAACGCGTTGACCGCGAAGCCCGCCGCCACGATAACGCCGCCCGGCAGCGTGATGGCCGCCGTGCCGAAACCGCCGCGACCGGCGTGCGCGGGGCCGCCCGCCTTGCCGATCGTCGCGCCCGTGCCCGCGCCAACCGGGCCGGACTTTAGGGTGTTGCCCGCGTTCCGGCACGCGGCATAGCCCGCCGCCGCGTCGGGACGTACCGACGCGCTGCCCACGCCCAGGTCATAAAGCACCGCCGCGGGCACGATGGGCACTTTCGCATAGCCGGTATCGAAGCCTTCTCCATGCTCCTCCAGCCAGCGCATCACGCCGTCCGCCGCCGCGAGGCCGAACGCGCTGCCACCGCACAGCAGCAGGGCGTGCGCGTGCTGCACCAGGTTGCACGGACGCAAGAGGTCCGTCTCGCGCGTGCCGGGCGCGCTGCCGCGCACATCCACGCCTGTGACCGCGCCGCCGCGCAGCAGCACCACCGTGCAGCCGGTCATGTTGACACTGTCCGTCCAGTGCCCGGCAAGCACGCCGGGTATATCCGTCAGGCTGCCTTTATACATAGCCGTGTTCCCCTCTTAAAGATACTTCGCCAGCGAGGTATCGCCGCGTTTCGCCATGGGCATTGAGCAGCAGCGCGCCGTCGTCGTCGAAACCGGCGAACTCGCCCGTCTCGCTGCCCGATGGAGAGGAGACGGTCAGCTTTCCGGATATCGCGCTGCGGCGGCGGAACTCGCTCATAAACGGCGCGAGGCCGTCCTGTTCAAACTCGTTGAAGGCGTCCAGAAACCCGTCGATCATCGCCGCGGCGAGCAGCGTGCCGTTCGCGGTGATGGCGGCTGCCCTGTTGGCCAGCTCGCCGTCGAACGCCGACCGCGTGTTGACGCCGATGCCGCAGACCACAAAGTCCACGCCGTCCATGCCGATCATGCTCTCGGTGAGAATGCCCGCCGCCTTTTTGCCGTAAACGATGATATCGTTGGGCCATTTGATAAGCGCGCTCACGTCGGATACGCTTTCGATGGCGCGGCACATGGCCACCGCTGCGGCCAGCGTCAGCCCCGCCACGCGTTCCGGCGCGGTTCTCGGGCGCACGAGAAACGACATATACACGCCGCAGCGCGGCTTGGACACCCAGATACGGCCCTTGCGGCCTTTGCCCGTCGTCTGTTCTCCCGCGATGAACACGCCGGTCTGCATATTGCGGGCCGCCGTTTTGGCGTCGTCGTTGGTGGACGCGGTGACCGGCCGGTAAAACACCGGTATAACATGGCGGATATGCGCGCTCACATAATCAGCCAGCGGTACGTCAGGAGGGCTGAGCAGCTTGTAGCCCCGCCGCGGCACGCTGTCGATCACGGCGCCGTCCGCTTCCATCGCGCGGATATGTTTCCAAAGCGCCGCCCGGGTGACGCCCAGCTCGTTGCTGAGCGCTTCGCCGGAGATATAGTCGCCTGCTTCTTTTAGCCGCCGGTAAATGACGTCTCTCAATTGTCTGCCTCCGAAAGCAAATCGTTGATGATGTCGCTGGAAAAGCCGCGGCGCGCCAGCGCGGCGTACGCTTTTTGCCGGGCCTGCCGTTTATCGCCGGTGTTTTGGGATATCAGCGCTTCCAGCTGCCGCCTGGCGTTACGCTTCTCTTCTTCCTCGGTATAACACAGCATCGCCTGGTCGATGATGTCGCGCGGGAGCCGCTTCTCCCGCAGCCGGTAAGCCACCGCCGCCCGGCCCCAGCGTCCCGATGCGATATCGCTGCGCACGAATTCCTGGGCGTAGGCCATGTCGTCCACATAGCCGTAGGATTCCAGCTTGTCCAGCGCAGGGGCGATTGCTTCTTCCGCGACGCCGCGGCTGCGCAGGCGCTGTTCCAGCTCGCCCCGGGTACGCCTGCCATGCGCCAGCAGCGCGACCGCGCTGTCGAACGCGTACTGCACATTGTCCGCCAGCACTGCGTCATCCAGCGCTTTCCGGCTGATGGGCGCTCCTGTTCTGATGCCTGCCTTGACGATGGCTTCCGCGCCCAGTGATGCAACGTATTCACCATCCGCATAGATGTTGTAACGGCCTTTTTTGCGCTTCTGCGGTTCAATGGCGGTGATGGTAAGAAGTTCTTCCATATTTTCGATTATAAAGCATAATGACGGAAACATAAAGTGCATATTTTGTGTTTTTGGCACAAAATATAATGTTATGACCACAATATAGCGTAGGAGGAAGGCCATGAGATTTGGTGGCGGATCCGGCATCGAGGCGAGAAATCTTATGATACTGGAGGATCAGCTGCGGCTTCATGCGCAGGCGGCCAAAAAGTGCGAGCTTTACGCCGCATCGTTCGCCGCCCCGGCCCTGAGAAGCTGCGCCTCGCAGCTTGCCAAGCACCACCGGGAATGCTTCCTCGGCCTGTTAAGCTATCTGGACGCGCACCGGTAGGAGGGGAGTATGGCACCGCAACAGGGCGGAATGACGGAACAGGAGCTTTTAAACGAGCTGCTGGGGCAGGAAAAACAGGTGATCACCCAGGTGGCCGAAGGCATCCGGGAGGCGTCCTGCCGCGACCTCCGGAAGCTGCTCGCCGCGCACTTCGCCCAGGCCGTCCAGGATGAATACGAGCTGCTGGACAAGATGCGGGAAAAAGGGTACTATCTCGCCAGCGACGCCTCCAGAGAACAGGTACAGCAGCTAAGGAACGCGCTCAAGAACATGGAGAAATAACGGGAGGCATCGGGCAGCGCTAACGGCCTTCGTTCGCTCCGGTTGACGCCTGACTCTTTTCGCTTATAATGAAAGTGAGAGTGAGGCGTCATGTTCTTCATCGGCATTTTCGGCATTGAGGACAAGGAAAAAGAGCTACGCGAGTATGCGAACATCGTGTGTCCCAACTGCGGCGGGTATTCGCGCGCCGTATTGACGCAGTATTATACATATTTTCAT
>JAAXZP010000043.1 GCA_012719815.1 Christensenellaceae bacterium | reverse complement strand
CATATGTTTTGGCCTTGCTCTTGCCCAAAAAGGTCTCCGCAGCGCCGCTGATGTCGCCTGTCAGCCCGGCGCTCTTGCACGACTGGAGCAGCACAACAGCTATCATAAACAGCGAGAAAAGGCAAAGTATTATTTCAATAACAAGCACTACTGTGGCCATTTTAACCTCCAATAAATCTACAGCAGGGGTATTTTATCATGCGACCTGCGAAAAAGCAAGTAAAATAATTACTCTTAAGCCCGCGCCGCGCCGGCTTATCGCCCATGTTTTTGCCCATATTTGCGGCGAAAAAAGGCGTTGACATCCAAAGTTAGTTGTGTTAAACTTTCATTAGTTAGAAAAGGCTAACTATCACGCGTGACGAAAGGAGAACCGATATGCCCCTGACTCTGGTCAAAGAAGGCGAGAAAGTCTGTATCAAAAAAATATCCGGCAAGGATGATACGATCCGCTTTTTGAACCGTTTGGGGTTTGTGGAAGGCGAGCAGATTTCCATCGTCTCGCGGATTTCGGGAAACCTTATCGTCAATGTCAAGGATACCCGCGTGGCGCTGGACCGGAGCCTGGCCAACCGTATCATGGTATAAGGCGGGGTTCCTTAAGGTTTACAAAAGGTTGATACGTGGATGCGGGGCAGCATCCAAAAATTTGGCCCAAAAAGTTAGCCTGCGCTAATAAATAAGGAGGGTGGACCACATGAGTTGGATCGATATTGTCATACTGGCCGTTATCGCGGCGGCATTGGTTCTGGTGTTGGTCCGGTTTGTCCGGCGCCGGCGCGCAGGCGTGTCTTCCTGTACTGGATGCAGCTGCTGCAGCCACGCCGATGTATGCCCCTCCGCCAAAGACGACGCTCACACATAATCTTTCCTCTGTCATATTTATATATCCACAATATAAAAGCTCCTTCGGGGGCTTTTGTCTTGATACTCAGAGAGTTTTGCCGGGAGCTTTCATACAGCAAAAGCCCCCGTTTACTCAACGAACGGAGGGTTGTTTGAAAGGAATGGCTCACTCCTTGGATTGCTTGAGTATGCGGCGCACCATGTCCGTGTACTTCTCGCACAGCTCCGCGGCAAACTCCTCGGTATCCGCCTCGGTGCGGATGATGATCGAGGGTCTGGTGGCATGGGGGCAGATGTAACCGTAGCCGCCCGCCACGTCCAGGCGCAGGCCTTCGCTGGCCGTCGCGTTCCCCTGCGCATACACCCCTCCGATCACGCGGCCGATGTCCTCCCAGTCGCAGCCCACAATCCTCATCTTGATGCACGGCGGCTCGATCAGCGCGCCGATCTCGTGCATCAGCAGCCCGGTGCGCGCCAGATGTTCCGCGAGCCGGCACAGCATGAATATGCCGTCGTACAGTATTCGGCGGGCATCCGGTGCCAGCGACGCCGCTGCTTCCTCTTCGGACGCAAAGGAATACCTCAGCCCCAGCGAGTCCGCTACGCTGATGATGCCGCGCGTCACGCCGGTGGGCAGCATGATCTCGCTGCCCGTCATGGCGTTCATCACCAGATAATAGCCCAGCGTGCGGCACTCTTCCGCTCCGAGCACCCGGCCGTCCGGCAGATACAGCGCTGCCGCCTGGCCGTTTTTGGACATGCGCACGCCGAACGCCGCTTCCTCGTCCTGCACCGCGCGGCCCACTTCATCTCCGAAAAACCGGGTGATGCGCACGCCGCACGCCTACAGCGCTTTCGCCGCCAGCACGTCCGCGTCCCGGCCGCCCGCCACCACGGCTTTCAGGCCCGCCGCCTTGACCACGCTCCAGTCCACGCTCTGCGTAATGGAATTGAGGTATAACTGGTCCGCCAGGTCCACCCATGTTTCCTGCCCCGTCTCCGAGCAGGCAAGCCGCTCGCCCTGCGCGAAATATTTGGCCTCGATCTTGCGGCGCGCCTGTTTGGACAGCATGAACAGCTCCGGCTCAAACAGGTCCACGTATAGCCGCTGCTTATGGGCGTGCAGCATCACGCACAACCCCGCGTCCAGCGTCCGCGCGAGCGACGCGCACACCGGCCGCAGCACGCGTTTCATCGCCAGCACGTCCACGCCGCCCATCGTCAGCATGCCCGACGCCTGCTTGAGCACCGCGCCGCACAGCGGCGAGCCATCGGTGGCCAGCGCCACGCGCTTGCACGACATATACTCCGCCACCGCGCCGAATATCTTCGCCAGCCTGAGGGGCGTTAAGTCCACGCCAATATCGCCCACAAAGCCGCCTCGCCCGATGAAGCCCGTGCGCTCGCCATAGCCCCATACGATGTTCTCGCCCACCACCGCGCCGGCGGAAATCTGCTTTTCCGGCCAGATGCGCACGCGCGGGGCCACGCGGCTCTCTCCGAACAGGCAGCTGCGCTCACCCCCCACCGCGCCTTCGTACACGCTGCACCGTTCGCCCACCGCGCTGCCAGCTGCCACCACGCAGCCGGACAGCTTGGCATGCCGCCCGATGCGCGCGTTGGCATGCAGCACGCAGCGCTTGAGGTTGGCGTACGCGCCCACGCGCGAACCGGCGCCCACGCAGGCGTACTGCCCGATCTTGGCGCCGTCGCCGATCACAGCGCCCGCGCCCACAAAGCTGGGCGACTGAATCAGCGCGGAATTGCTGATCTGGGCGCCTTCGCCCACCCATATGCCGCCGGCATTGCGCCCCGGAATGTTCACCTTCACCGCGCCCTTCAATATATCCTCATGCGCCTTGATATAGCTCTCGATGTTGCCGACATCGCACCAGTAGCCTTCCGCCACCCAGCCGTATATCGGCATCCCATTGCTCATCATCAGCGGGAAAACGTTTTTCGCGAAGTCGAACTGCGTCCGGTCGGGAATCAGGTCCAGCACTTCGGGCTCCAGCACGTAGATGCCGGTGTTTACTGTGTCGGAAAATACGTCCTCCCAGCCCGGCTTCTCCACAAACCTCTCCACCCCGCCTTTGTCCGAGGTGATCACCACGCCGTATTCCAGCGGATTGCCCAGGCGCTTGAGCACGATGGTTGCCTTGGCGCCGCCCGCCTTGTGCGCCTGAATCGCCGCCGTCAGGTCGATGTCCGTCAGCGCGTCGCCGCTCACAATCAGGAAAGTGCCGTCGATAAACGACGCGGCGTTCTTCACGCTGCCCGCCGTTCCCAGCGGCACATCCTCAATGAAAAAATCCACGTTCATGTTCTGCGGCTTGTTGTCCTCGAACCAGTCGGTGATGACGGACGGCAGGTAACCGAGCGTCAGCGCCATATCCGTAATGCCGTGGCGCAGAAGGTGCTCGGTCACGTATGCGAGCATCGGTTTATCCAGCAGCGTCACCATGGGCTTGGGTATGGCGCACGTGAGCGGACGCAGGCGCGTGCCCTCTCCGCCGGCCATTACGATTGCTTTCATAAGTCATGCTCTCCCGCGATTAAAAGTAAGGATAGCATTATTATGCGCAACACGCCGCAGGCTATTCGAAGGCCGAGCGCCGCATATTCAGCCCGTTTTCAGCAAGCGTTTCTATTCTGCATATACCGTCTCGTAATCGCAAAACTGAAGCATTTCACCATCCGTATAGCCCGCCTAAAATAATAAAAGAAGCAGCCGTCTCGCTGCCCCCTGCTGCAATTTTTGCAGCTTTTACTTCTGCAGTTCCAGATCTCTGATCTGTCAATTCTTTTTATCACAGTTCTGACCGAATTTCAAACAATTCTAAGT
>JAAXZP010000042.1 GCA_012719815.1 Christensenellaceae bacterium | reverse complement strand
GTTTATGGCGGGAGACGCCGTGGAGGCGTCGGATATCGCGGCGGCGCTGGAGATTGAAACGGAACAGCTGGACGAAATCGTCACGCGCATGATGGAGAAGCGGCTGCAGGAGCGCTCAGGCCTGCAGATTATAAAAGTGGGCAGCAAGCTCCAGATGTGTACAAACCCAGAGTACACGCCTTATATCGAGAAAGTGCTGGCGCCCGTCAAAAAAACGCGCCTGTCCCAGTCGATGCTGGAGACGCTCGCCATCATCGCTTACAAACAGCCCATCACCCGCTTTGAGATAGAGCAGATACGCGGGGTCAAGAGCAGCTATTCCATAGCGGCGCTGATAGAAAAAGGGCTGATTCAGCGGGCCGGGCGCAAAAAAACGCTTGGAAACCCCATGCTGTACGTCACGAGCGACGAGTTTCTGCGCCATATCGGGCTGCAGTCTTTAGACGAACTGCCGCCCCTTAATCACAGCGAAGCATGAATTGTTTTCCAGAAATATGATAATAATAACAACGTCTGATCAATACGAGAAAGGCGTTGTTTTTATTATTGCCACCTTTACTGATCGCAGCGGCCATCATACTTTTGATACTGGCAATACTGCTGCTCAAAATAGATTTTCTTATCAAAGGGCATGACAAACAGGTCCAGCTCATCATACGGGTGCTGGGCATTGCTTTGATTCGCCGTAAATATGAGTTGCGGCGCGAGAAAGGTGAAATATTCACGCTATATTGCATCGACAAGCCCCAGCCCAAGCGCGTTTTCTCGCTGCTGGACTTTATCAAAACAGCGCAGGCAAAGAGAAGGAAGCCCAAAACCAACGAGAAAGCGCGCGGCAGGCTGTTCGCGTTTATCAACAACAAATCTGCCTATCGGCTGCGCTTTGAGCTGGACATCAGCCTTGACGACGCCTTTGCTACCGCAATGCTGTGCGGCACGCTTCAGGCTGCTGCCGGCGCCCTCATGGCTATTGTGAAAGATAAAAAGCATCAAATCAGCATAAGCGTCCGACCGGTGTTTTCAAAGCGCACATTTTCGCTGTACACAGACTGCATAATCACCCTGTCCCTGGCAAATATTATTATTGGTTATGTGATGTACAAAATGAGCAAAGGACGGTGACCAATATGCATCCTATAGAGAATATCATGCAGACCGCGATGAGCGAAATCAAGGAAATGGTGGACGTCAATACGATTGTAGGCGATCCTGTTATATCCACCGACGGCGCTACCATTATTCCGATCACGAGGGTGTCGTTCGGTTTTGTGGCAGGCGGCGGTGAATACGGCCAGGCCACAAAGGCAGCAGGCGGCGGGCAGCAGGACAACGCCCCGAATCAGCCGCATCCGTTTGCAGGGGGCGCGGCTTCCGGCGTATCCATTAACCCCGTTGGTTTCCTGGTGGTGGACGAAAACAATATTGAACTGATGCCGGTATCGGGCCGTACATTGGTGGAACAACTGCTGGAAACGGTGCCGGATTTCATTATGGAGCTGAAGGACGCATTCCGTCGATGCCGGGAAAAAGGGGTGGAATAGCATTTGAGGCGGGTATTGCGAAAAATTTCTGTAACAGTGCTGGCCTTTGTGCTCATATTCTCGTATAATGTGAGTGCGGCCAGGGCTGAAGAAATTTCGGTATCGGCCAAATCCGCCGTGGTAATGGAAGCATCAACGGGGCGCGTGCTGTACCAGAAGAACGCTTTCGAGAAGATGCCGATGGCTTCCACAACCAAGATCATGACAGCGCTGGTAGCCATAGAGAATAGCAATCTCGACGATAGGGTGACGGTGAGCCCTAATGCCAGCGGCATTGAAGGCTCGTCCATATGGCTGTCGCCGGGAGAAACCATGACGCTGTCCGACTTACTTTTCGGGTTGATGCCGGCCTCCGGCAACGACGCGGCCGTTGCCATCGCGGAGCATGTAGGCGGCGATGTGGAAACATTTGTCGGCATGATGAACGACAAGGCGCGAGAGATTGGCGCGTACAACACGCATTTTGTCAATCCCAACGGCCTGCCGGCAGATAACCATTACACCACGGCTTATGATCTGGCGCTGATATCCGCCTATGCGATGCAGAACAAAATGTTCCGCGAGATCGTGAAAACACAGTACAAGACGCTGCCCTGGGAAGGCCACGAATGGGACCGCGTGGTGAAGAACAAGAACAAAATTCTG
>JAAXZP010000041.1 GCA_012719815.1 Christensenellaceae bacterium | reverse complement strand
TTATTCGGAAATGACAAAGCTAAAGGCTATTATTCGAAACAAAAAACCCTTTGAATACATATTCAAAGGGTTCTGCATGGTGGAGGTAGCTGGATTCGAACCAGCGACCGCTCGCATGTGAAGCGAGCGCTCTAACCAGCTGAGCCATACCTCCTCGCCAGTGCAGTTGCTATTATAATATATCGGCTGCGGTTATTCAACCACTTTTTTATTTTAAACTTTGGCCCATATATTTAGCCGTTTAATCGATATTAGGCCATATTGCGGCAAAGACACCCCGTATGCCGAGCGGCAGGTAATATAAAAGGCGGGCCGCTGAGCCCGCCCTGATAACGGGACGCATCTCCCGCGCCCCGGAAGAAACCGCGGTGTTATCTCTTGGAGAACTGCGGCGCACGACGGGCGGCCTTGAGGCCGTATTTCTTTCTTTCCTTCATGCGCGGATCGCGGGTGAGGAAACCGGCTTGCTTGAGCACGAGGCGCAGCTCCGGGTCGGCCTTGACCAGCGCCCGGGAGATGCCGTGACGGATAGCGCCGGCCTGGCCCGTATACCCGCCGCCCTTGACGTTGACAGTCACGTCGAATTTGTTGACGGCATCCGTCAGCACCAGCGGGGATTTCACCATCATCCGCAGCGTCTCATAACCGAAATAATCCTCAACGGACCTTTTATTGATGGTAAACTTGCCGTTGCCGGGCGAGAGGCCCACACGCGCAACCGAACATTTCCGTCTACCTGTCCCTAAATACTGTATTTTAGCCACGATTCATATCCTCCTGTCAGCCTTCAACCTGCAAAAGCTCGGGCTTTTGCGCTGCGTGGTTGTGTTCGGGGCCTCTGTACACGCGAAGTCTGGTGAGCATCTGCCGACCGAGCTTGTTCTTGGGCAGCATGCGGCGCACCGCTTCCATCATCGCGAACTCCGGCTTGGTCTGCATCAGGTGCTCGTACTTGGTTTCCTTCAGGTGACCCATGTAGCCGGAATGGCTTCTGTAAACTTTCTGCTGCAGCTTTTTGCCCGTAAATACCGCTTTTTCCGCATTAATTATAATAACATAGTCTCCTGTGTCGATATGCGGCGTATATTCCGGCTTGGGCTTGCCATGCAATATGGCCGCAACCTGGCTGGCGAGACGACCGAAGACCTTGCCTTCGGCATCGACGACATACCATTTGCGTTCCACAGAGCCGGGTTTTGCCATATATGTTTTCATTAGGCCGTCCTCCTGGCTTTGTCATTTTCATGTCATAAAGCGCCGTTTTTGCCGACCGGGGCTAAGTGACCGATAAAAACAGGCAACCTATATTCTATACATTGGCGCCGGGCGTGTCAAGATTTTTTCGCAAAACAAAGCGGTTTTTTGCCCGGTATTAAAGCAACATGCCGCCTTCGAAATCTGGCGGGCGCCGGCTGCCGCAATGCCAGCGGCGCGCGATAAGTCTTTTAGCTCAAGGCGCACAAAACGGCTAAAACTTATTCCGTTGCCCGACGCGGCAGGAGACTTCACAATGGGCTGCCTGCGCTCCAGAGCGAATTATAGCACAAAAAAGCGGTTTTGCACACATAAAGCGCGCCGGGCTTTTCACGGACGGCCTTAAGTGATATGATGGCACATATGGCGGATTTCGTCATGATGGCGAGGTGATCCGATGATGGACGATTTGTTTGAACAGAACTTAAGCCGCGCTGCGCCGCTGGCGGACAGGATGAGGCCGCGCACGCTGGACGAATTTTACGGTCAGGCGCACATTGTGGGGCCGGGCAAACTGCTGCGCCGCGCCATCGAGACGGATCGGCTGACGTCATCGATATTTTTCGGCCCGCCCGGCTCGGGCAAGACGACGCTCGCCTATGTGATTGCCAGCACCACCGGCGCCGCTTTCGAGAAGCTCAACGCGGTGACCAGCGGCGTCAAGGACGTGCGCGAGATCATCGAGCGCGCGGAAGAGCGGCTGAAGCTGCACGGGCAAGCGACTTACCTGCTGCTGGACGAGTGCCACCGGTGGTCCAAGACGCAGTCGGACAGCATACTGCCCGCCATCGAGAAAGGCATTATCCGCTTTATCGGCTCCACCACGGAGAACCCGATGGTTGCCATGACCAGCGCCATCGTCAGCCGGTGCCGGCTGTTCCAGTTCTACGCGCTGACCAAAGATGACGTGAAGCAGATCATGCGGGCGGCGCTCACCGACCGGGAGCGCGGTCTGGGCGCGCTCAATGTGCAGATGGACGAGGACGCGATGGAGCACATTGCCAACGTGGCCAACGGCGACGCGCGCGCGGCGCTGAACGCGGTGGAGCTTGCGGTGCTGACCACGCCGCCCGACGCCGAAGGGGTTATCCATATCACGCTGGATATCGCGGAGGAGTCCATCCAGCGGCGCGCGGTGCGCTGCGACGACGAGGAATACTACAACATGCTCAGCGCGTTTTGCAAATCGCTGCGCGGCTCGGACGCGGACGCGGCGCTGTTCTGGTTTGGGCGCATGATTTACGCGGGGGTGGACCCGCGGCTGATCGTACGGCGCATTATCGCGCACGCGAGTGAGGATATCGGCCTAGCCAACCCGTCCGCCATGACGCAGGCGGTGGCGGCTGCGCAGGCGCTGGAATTCGTCGGCATGCCGGAGGCGCGGCTGTCCATTGCGCAGGCCATCATATTTTTATGCGAGTCGCCCAAGTCCAACTCGGTGGTGGTGGCGGTGGAGAAGGCGTTTGCCGACGCGGAGCATGCCTATCAGGTGCCGGTGCCGATGCACCTGCGCGACACCAGCTATCCCGGCGCGGACAAGCTGGGCAGCGGCAAGGGCTACAAGTATCCGCACGACTATGAGCGGCATTACACGCCGCAGCAGTATCTGCCCGATAACCTGGTGGGGCGGGTGTATTACCAGCCTTCCGACGAGGGGTACGAGAAGAAGATCAAAGAGGTGCGCCGGTATATGCGGCGGGAGGAATGAGCGGCAGATGAATAGTTATTGCGCGCATTGGGCGATGTTGATATAATACTCATTGGGTTTTTGCCTGCGGGTGCATGACGTGGCGCAGCGCTACGCAGCATAAGAAAAGCCTGAAAAATCACTACAATGTCGGGCATCCATGACGTGGAGCCTGAACGGAGGTAAAAATGAATAATGGAAAAACAAGGAAGCTGGCGATCACTGCCCTGTTGGTCGTATTGACATTCGTTCTGGGATTAACGCCCATCGGGTATATTCCAAACCCGATACTGCCGGTGCTGAGCCTGACTCTGATGTGCTTGCCGGTCATCATCGGAACCATCACGGAGGGCTTGAAGACCGGACTGGTATTGGGTTTTGTATTCGGTGTCACCAGCTTTTTGAAAGCGCTGGGCGTCACGATGGCGCCGGACGCGCTGGGCACGCTGATACTCTGCATCAGCGTGGTCAAAACAATGGTGGTCATATTCATTCCGCGGCTCGTCATTCCGGTGGTCACATGGCTGGTTTATAAGGCTTTTGCGCGGGAGTCCAAAGGCAGCCAGAGCATTGCGACCGGGATGGCGGCTTTCGCAGGATCTGTCACCAACACCGTGCTGTTCCTGGGCGCGCTGTACCTGCTGTTTTTGCCGCAAGCGGCGAACATTGCCGGGTTTTTGTCCGGAATGTCGGCAGTGACGGGCTTTGAGATCACCGCGGGCACGCTGTTTGGCCTGTACGCTTTTTTGGGCGGTGTGAACGGCCTGCCGGAGGCCGTTGTGGCCGTGTTGCTGTGTGTGCCCATCGTGTGGGCGATACAAAAGCAGAAAAGTAAAAGGAATCCGGCCTGAACGGAGAGCTTAATGGTATTTGTACTGGACGTGGGCAACAGCAACATCAAATGCGGCCTGTTTGACGGTGACAGGCTGGTCAATTCCTGGCGCATTGCGACCAAGCTGGAGCGCACCGCAGATGACTACGGAATCCGCATTATGGCTTTTTTCAACCACCTGGGGCGAAAACCGGATGAAGTGGAAGGCATCATCATCTCGTCCGTCATCCCGTCCATCAACTATACGCTGCAGCACATGTTCACCATGTATTTCGGCAAGAAAGCGATGATGGTGGGGCCCGGCATGAAGACGGGTATCAACATACTGTACGACAACCCCAAGGAGCTGGGGACGGACCGGATTGCGGGCGCAGTGGCGGCGTATACGCTGTACGGCGGGCCGTGCATCATCGTGGATTTCGGTACGGCCACCACGTTTGGCGCGGTATCGGCAGGCGGCGACTTTTTGGGCGGCGCCATATGCCCGGGCATCCGGATATCGGCGGAGGCGCTCGCTTCCGGGGCGGCCAAGCTGCCGCGCGTGGAGCTGGTAAAGCCCGAGTCCGTCATCGCGCGGAACACGGTGGCGGGCATGCAGGCCGGCATTATTTACGGCTATGTGGGCCAGGTGGACTACATCATCCGCCGGATGAAGGCGGAGATGGGCGGCAGCCCCCGCGTGATCGCCACGGGCGGCATGGCCAACGTGATCGCCCAGGAGACGCAGGAAATCGATGAGGTCAACAGCCTGCTGACGCTGATCGGGCTTAATATACTGTATTATAAGAACAAAAAAAGGCTGAGAATAGAGGGGAGTCAATGAAAAACGTCAATATCGCGCTGATCGGTCTGGGCACGGTCGGTTCCGGCGTGTATAAGACCATCGCGATGCAAAAGGCCAACATCGAGCACAAGGAAGGCATTTCGCTCAACATAAAGAAGGTGCTGGCACTGCATTATGCCATCGAAATCCCCGAGGAACTCAAGGTCCAGGATTTTTACAGGGATATCGCGGCCGACCCGGATATCGATATCGTCATCGAGCTGATCGGCGGCGTCAGCCCTGCGAAGGATTTTGTGCTGGCGGCGCTCAGCGCGGGCAAAACGGTGGTGACGGCCAACAAGGAACTGCTGGCGCGCTTCTGGCCGGAGCTGAACGCCGCTGCGAAGGCGAGCGGCGCGGGGCTGTATTTCGAAGCGAGCGTGGGCGGCGGCATACCGATACTGCGCACCATATGGGACAGCCTGCAGGCCAACGAGATCACGTCGGTGATGGGCATCATCAACGGCACGACCAACTATATACTCTCCAAGATGGAGCAGGACAGGGCGAGTTACGAGACTGTGCTGAAGGAGGCGCAGCAGCTGGGCTTTGCGGAAGCCAATCCCAAGAACGACGTGGAAGGCTATGACGCGATGTACAAGCTGTCGATACTGTCGTCCATGGCGTTCCACGCGCGCGTACCGGTGGAGTATATCTACCGCGAAGGCATCACCGGCATCACGCAGGAGGATATCGCCTACGCGGACGAGCTGGGCTATTCGGTAAAGCTTTTGGCCATCGGCAAGAAGCGCGGCAAGACGGTGGAGGCGCGCGTGCATCCCACGATGATTCCCAAAACGCATCCTTTGGCTTCGGTGCGCGGCTCTTTCAACGCCATCTACCTGCACGGCAACATCGTGGACGACATCATGCTGTATGGGCGGGGCGCCGGCGATATGCCCACGGCCAGCGCGGTGGTGTCCGACGTGGTGTATGCGGCGGGCCGCGACAAGCACCGGTATACCACGTTCTACAACGAGGACCGGGTATCCGACGAGCTGTCGTTCGAGAACAACTGGGAGAGCGAGTTTTTCCTGCGCTTTATCGTGAAGGACGAACCCGGCGTGCTGGCCAAGATCGCAAGCGTTCTGGGGCAGCACAATGTGAGCGTGGCCACTGTGATGCAGAAAGGGCGAAGCGGCGAGCATGTGCCGCTGATATTCGTGACGCACAAGGCCAAGGAGATCTCCGTGAAGCGCGCGGTGGACGATATCTCCTATATCCCTGAGGTGATCAGCGTCGCAAGCATGATCCGGGTGGAAAGCTGAAGAAAGCTTTATGCGTATATATTATACAATTATAAAACAAATATAATAGGAAGAAGGAGAAAGGTTATGTTTTACAAACCTGAAGAGATGAAAGTAGAACCTCGGGTTCGACTGCGCGACGGGTTTGGGACGACGGAAATTGTACACCTGGTACCCAAAGAAGATCTGCCGGAAAAAACGCGGATGTTTGCACTGATGTGTCTCGACAAGGGCTGCAGCATAGGCCGTCATGAGCACAAGAACGAGTCGGAGATTTATTACGTGGTGGAAGGCGAAGGCATCCTCAATGACAATGGCATCATCCGTCCGTTCCGCAAGGGCGACTGCCACATATGCCCCAGCGGCTCGTTCCACGCGGTGTCCAACGAAAACGACGAAACGCTCAAAATCGTCGCGGCTATCATATTGGATTAACGAGTTGGATTAACAGGCGGCGCGTATACGGACTATATTAGGCTTCCTTTCGGGAAGCCTTTTCCCTGCGCCGTGGTATTATTCTTCCTGCGTCAGGCTGCTGATGCGCGCCTGGATGGACTGAAGCTCAAGGCGCACTTCATTAAGCGACAGGCTGTGATATTCTCGCCGGGATATCGCATGCCACAGCCGAAGGTGCAACTTCTTAAGATCCTTTAATACATCGGCGACGCCGGCTTCCAATGCCGCGTACGCCGCCTTATCCTGCCTGGACGGCGGAGCTTTGCGCCCGAACTGCATACCGGCCAGCATATCCGCGATGCGCTGTTTATCCCTATCCATCTATACTTGGATAACGTCTCCTGACTGTATTCTTTTGACCCGCGCCATCATCTCCAGCTTTTCCAGCGATTTCTCGCCGGTGCAGTGCCCGGTGTAGACCTTTTTGATCTTCTTCTGGTTGATGTAGCGGATGATGGCTGCGGTTTCGCCGGCAGGCTCCTGGAAAGCCGGTATCCCCGACCGGCGGGCACTGCTCAAATGGAAACCGCCCACCACCGCCGAAACCGGGCCGTATTTTTCTTCCGCCGTCATCAGCACGTTTATGAGGCCGTTGTGGGAACAGCCGTTGATAACGGTGACGCCCTCGTCGCCGCGCATGGCGAGGAACAGCTCCTGCGACAGATCGTCGCGGACCAGCGCGTCGCCGCGCTTCTCGTACATCATCGACGCGAACAGCGGGGGTTTGCGGTGTTTCTGGACGCCCGAGAGATACAGGCCGTCCAGTATCTCGACGTCGTCATCAATAAAGCGGAACCGGTCCGGATATTTCTCCAGCAGCGACCTGTCCATGCCGGCGTATTCCAGTTTGGTCAGGCGGCGGATGTAGAATTCGCCGCGCGCCGCGCTCTTCATGTACACCGGGGCGTCTTTGTTGATGCCAAGGAAATAGGCGAGCCCGCCCGTGTGACCTTCGTGGGCATGGGAGAGTATGCACATGTCTACTTTTAGCAGGTCGATGCCGAGCAGCGTGGCGTTGTAGATGAAAGCGTCCGACGCGCCGGTGTCAAAAAGTATGCGCTTACCCTGATAGACGAAATAAAGACACAGTCCAGACTCGGCGATGAACGCCGAACCTTTGGGCTTGCTGTCTTCTATTAAGACATAAATTTTCATTTCGTTCTCCTGCTTTGTTTCCCCCGATAACTCATGCAATTTGCCGGTTTGTCTTTACGGCCTTAGCCGACGCCTGCGCCGACAGGATGGTTCGAAACTCTGACCTGGGCAATAAAGAGATCATAAAGATAGCGGTCGAAATCCGCAAGACGTGATGCCATGCTGGCCTCCGGCGCCTCGCCGGAAGCGCCGCTCTGGAAGACTTCTTCAAAGAACCGGATGCGGGACGGCTGCTCTTCATATGTCAGCAGCTCCAGAAGGCTAAGGCCCAGCACCCGGCAGATAGCCGATATGGTGTCGAACTGGGGCCGCTGCTTGCCTTTTTCGATGTTGGACAACGTGGACTGCGCAATGCCGGCCCTTTTTGCCAGCTCGCTTTGGGTCAGGCCAAGCTCTTTGCGTTTTCGGATGATTTTTTCGCCGATATGAGTTTCCATGCAGGCGTTTGCCCTCCAGATAATTTAATTTTAGCACTGAAACCATGATATGACAATACGGATTGCTAGCGGTAATTGTCGATAAAAATGACTAGAGGCCGTTTTGCCCGCATATTTATTATATTGGATCAAAGGGTGGTCATAGCCCCGGCGCAGCCGGGCAGCGCTCAGTGTGGTTTCGCCGGACTGGAAGGAGGATTATCTGGATGGACATGAACCTGATGGACTACATCATACAGGAAGCGTATATCCTGGTACCGGTGCTCTATGTGATCGGCATTTTTCTGAAACGGACACCCAAGGTACCCGATTGGTTGATTCCCTGGATACTCACAGGGCTGGGCATGATCGGTGCGTTCTTCCTGTCCGGCATGAAGCTGAGCGGCATATTGCAGGGTGTTCTGGTGGCCGGCGTGACGGTGTTTGCCAACCAGCTGTATAAGCAGACGATAAACAGGCAATAATTGGGATTGTATTGCCCGCGGATGGGAAAACGGCATCACTGGTGGCTAAATTTTATTAATTTTTCATGTAGGCAAAAAACAGAGTTTGTGTTATAATACTTCCCGTCCGCGGGTGTAACTCAATGGTAGAGTGCCAGCTTCCCAAGCTGGTTACGTGGGTTCGATTCCCATCACCCGCTCCAATGGCGGGCGCTGTTTTGAAAACGGCGCCCGGTTTGTTTTTACGGTTTTTCAGCCTTTGGGCGTGGTATTTTTTATCTCTCCGTCGTATATCCGGAAGGTTTCATCATCGAACAATACCCACTCCACCAGATCAAAAGAGCCCGGATTCTCTTTCAGGAAATCGCGCACTGCCTGTACCGCAACTTTTGCCGCCAGTTTGACCGGAAAACGGTACGCGCCGGTGGAGATGGAAGGGAACGCGATGCGCTTGATACCGTTTTCTTTGGCAAGGCGCAGGCTTTGCGTATAGCACGATGCCAGTAACTTTTCTTCGTCATGGGTGCCGCCGCGCCACACCGGGCCCACGGTATGGATGACGTATCGGCAGGGCAGGTTGTACGCGCCTGTTATTTTGGCGTCGCCGGTATCGCATCCGCCCAGCTTCCTGCATTCC
>JAAXZP010000040.1 GCA_012719815.1 Christensenellaceae bacterium | reverse complement strand
TCTATCGACCGGACAGACGGAAAGTTTAAGCTGATGATACCGTCCGTTTATAAAAAGGTGCAGTGATGAAGAAGGATAAAAGGATCCGTGTGTTGGTCGTAGACGACTCGCTGTCTATGCGGGAGTTTATCGCTTCTGAGCTGTCCAAAGATTCCGGTCTGGTGGTAGTGGGCAAGGCGGCTGATCCGTTTGAGGCGAGTGAAAAAATCATGGAACTCAATCCCGACGTGATGACGCTGGATATTGAGATGCCTCGCATGAATGGCATTGAGTTCCTGCGCAAGCTGATGCCGCAGTACCCTTTGCCTGTGGTGGTGGTCAGCGCAGTCAGCAGCAGCGTTTTCGACGCGCTGAATGCGGGCGCTGTGGATTTTGTTACCAAGACGGCGCTGAAGACGGAAGCGGAGAAGCAGCAATTCATTTCCGAGCTGGTCGTTAAGATCAAGATCGCCTCCATCGCCAAGGTGGGACAGCACAAGAATGCGCGCGCGAAAAATAAGGCCGCTCAAAAGGCAGCCGGCAGCAGGGGTAAAAGCTGCCTGATCGCGATCGGCGCGTCTACCGGCGGCACGGAAGCGACGTCACAGATACTCAAGAGTTTGGGCACCAACCTGCCGGGCATCGTTATCGTGCAGCATATGCCGCCCATGTTCACCCGGCTCTACGCGGAGCGTCTGAATGAAACCTGCGCGATGGCGGTCAAGGAGGCCGCGGACGGGGATGAGATTGTGCCGGGACGTGCGCTGATTGCTCCGGGCGGGCTGCATATGACGGTAGCTCGGGGCAAGGGCGGCATGATCGTGGAATGCCGGCCGGGCGATAAGGTGAACGGGCATTGCCCATCAGTGGACGTGCTTTTTGAGTCGGTCGCCAGGCTGAAAAACGTGGATGCGCTGGGCATAATACTGACGGGCATGGGCAGCGACGGCGCAAAAGGCCTGCTGGCGATGCGCAATGCAGGTGCGGAAACCATCGGCCAGGATCAAAAGACCTGCGTGGTTTACGGCATGCCGGCGGTGGCGGCCAACATCGGCGCGGTGCAGGTAGAGCTGCCGCTGGGCGATATCGCGCGGCGCATTTATGACTGGGTCAACCGGGTATGCCGTTAAAGGTCAAAAATGCTCTAAAGCGCCAATAAGGCGCTTTTTCTTTTGGGTAATCAGCCGAGAGTCCAAACAGATTCCCGGATGATGAGACGAACGGACAGGCTCACCTGCTGGCCCACCGAAGGGGAGAGGGAAGTGAGCTTTTCGATCAGCATGTTCGCCCCGATTTTGCCCATATCGCCGGTGGCCCGGGACACCACGGTGATAGCAGGCGAATAGGTGCGGGCAAAATCGCTGTCGCCAAATCCCACAAGGGAGACGTCTTTTCCGAGGCGCAATTTTAAATCGTGTATGGCCGCTACGGCAGCACGGCAGAGCGGCTCAGAGGCGGCAAATATGGCGGTGGGCGGGTCGTCCAGGTTCATCAGCCGAAAGGCGCCCGCGTAGCCGTCCTTTTCCGTACCTCCGCCCACACAGATATACTGCGGCCGGATGCGGAGATTTTTGATGCGCAGCGCCTGCTCAAAGCCCAGAACGCGGTCGTGACCGGATGAAAACTCACGCTCAGAAGCGATGATGGCGATTTTGGTATGCCCCCGCGAGATCAGATGCTCGGCGGCAAGGTATGCGCCGCGAAAATTGTCAACCACGACGCTGTCCACCCCATCCCCATTGCCCGGGCGTTCGATGAACACGACGGGCTTTAAGGAGGCTGTGTAGTCGCTGAACGCCGGCGAGGCGGGGATGATGGCCAGGCCATCGACAGAGCGCCCCACCATGCTGTCCAAAAAGCGCATCTCCTCTTCGTGGCTGCCGTGAGAAAGCACGGTGAGCGTGTGATATCCCCGGATCCGCGCGGCTTCCTCAAAAGCTTCCAGTATGCTGGCATAAAGCGGCGTGGTGAGGTCAGGCAGCAAGGCCGCAAGGAGCTTGGTCTGTTTTTTGACAACGGATACCGCAGCAAGGCTGGGCACATAGTTGAGCCGCCGGGCGGTATCCAGCACTTTTTTGCGCATCGCGGGGCTGACGCGGTCCAGACCGTTCATCACACGGGACACGGTGGACACCGAAATACCAAGCTCTTTGGCGACGTCTTTGATTGTGGCCGTTTTTTTCATCGATTTTTTCCTGTCAATTAGGGAAAATCTTTAAATGCATTATAATATTGCGTATTTTATGTGTCAAGTAAAAACGTTACGATATCTGTATAAATTGCACCATTTAGAAGAATCATATAATAAAAACGGTATTACAAAATTGCAAAATAATCATTTAAAAAATCTAAGCAAATATAAATTTTTATTGAATCGAAGCGTTATTATAAATTATGAAAGAAATGACATATGTTCTGTTGTTTTAATTAAACCACTAATAGCGGTTAAATGAAGAAGAAATCGAAACGATTCGACATTTTGTTTGGCCTATTATGAGCCATAGTCCGTATAAAAACAGGCAAAATTTTAAGCTTGAAATCAAATAATTTAGCTGTTTTTAGGTAAAATCGCACGCGTTGAAGGCTTTTTATCCCGGAAAAATATGATAGAATATGGCCAATACCACAAAAGTACAAGCAGAATGATGAGAGGAGACAAAAGAGATGACATGGACGTGCAGCCGTGAACAAGCGCTGGAGATATTGAAAACACATGTGAAGGCGGACCACCTGATCCGCCACGCGCTGACGGTGGAGGCCGTAATGCGGTATTTTGCGGAATTGTATGGCGAGGACGTGGAGAAATGGGGCATCATAGGGTTGCTGCATGACATTGATTTTGAGAAATATCCGGAGCAGCACTGCCAAAAGGTAAGAGAGCTATTGTCGCCGTACGGCTTTCAGGAAGAATATATGCGCGCCATTGAAAGCCACGGGTACGGTATAGTGAACGACGTGGAGCCCATGGCGCGGATGGAAAAAGTTCTGTTTGCCACGGATGAACTGACCGGGCTGATTGCCGCGACGGCGCTGATGCGACCCAGCCGCAGTATACTCGATCTGGAGGTAAGCTCCGTCAAGAAGAAGTGGAAGCAAAAAGGCTTTGCGGCCGGCGTGGACCGGGAAGTGGTGAAAAAGGGCGCCGAGATGTTGGGCATAGAACTCGACGAATTGATCGACCATACCATCAAAGGGATGCGTACGGTTGCAGAGGAGATCGGGCTGAAATGCGAGCTGTAATAAACTTTACTGGACCAGACAAAGCCGGTTGATAAACATCCGGCTTTTTTTATTGACAAAAATGAATTATACGATATAATGACCATAAAGTCAGTGAATGGAGAGTCATTTAATGAGCCGTCAGCTTCAAAAGCAGGAGACACGCAGGCGTCTGCTGAACGCTGCGTATCAGGTGATTTGCGACAGGGGTATGCTGAATACGCGCGTCAGCGACATCGCCCAGGCTGCCGGGGTGTCGCACGGCTCCTTGTTCGTCCATTTTGAATCGCTGGGAGAGATGATTGCAGCAGTCGTTGCGGAATACGGCAGCCGTATCGCGCGCCGTACACACGAACTGGCATCCCAAAGCGCAAGCCTTGAGGATCTTTTGCGTGCGCACCTTGCGGGCATTGGCGAATACGAGCCTTTTTACACGCGGCTGGTGATAGAAAACCGGCTGCTGCCGCAGGCTGTGCGCGACGTGTGGATTGGCATCCAGTCGGCGATATCCTTTCATTTCAGCCAGCTTGCCGAGCAGAAACTGCCGGGCGCGGATATGGCGCTATTGTTCAACACATGGATGGGGCTGGTCCATTATTATCTGGCCAACGGCGACCTGTTTGCGCCGGAAGGACGCGTGTTACCGCGGTATGCGGATATGCTGGTCGCTTTCTATACGAAGTTAGCGGCGGGGCTCCGCAGACCATAGCCACGGCTGCATTGGGGAGTACCCGGCGTGGCTAAAAGCTTATAAAGAGCAGAGGAGGGCTAATAAGATGAAAAACTGTATTGCATGCGGTATGCCGATGACGAAGCCCGAGGATTATCCGAATGGGAACGAGAGCAAAGACTATTGCCGCTACTGCGCCCGGCCGGACGGTAGCATGCAGTCGTACGACGAGAAATTGCAGAGCATGACGGCTTTTATCGTGCGCACGCAGGGGCTGGACGAAACCGCCGCGCGCGGCGTGGCGCAGCGGTCGATGGCCAAGCTGCCAGCCTGGAAAGACCAAACGCACTAGTTGCATGTCAGCCTTTTTGCCGCTTCAGGTGGTTGATCAGCCCGAGCAGCGCAAGGTAGTACGAATCAAACCCGAGTCCGGAGATTTGGCCGATGCAGCCCGCTGCTGTAACCGATTTGTGCCTGAAGTCCTCGCGCGAGGCGATGTTGGAGATGTGCACCTCGACGGCGGGCACATCCACCGCTTTCAGCGCGTCCAGAATGGCGATGCTGTAGTGCGTGTAGGCGCCGGGGTTGATGACGATGCCGTCGTAGGTTCCCTGCGCCTGCTGGATTTTGGTGACCAGCTCGCCTTCGACGTTGGACTGGTATTCGTCGATGGTGACGTGGTGCGCGCGCGCGAAGTCCTGAAGCACTGCTTTCAGCGCGGCGTAGTCCTGCTGTCCGTAGACGTCCGGTTCGCGCTGCCCCAGCATGTTGATGT
>JAAXZP010000039.1 GCA_012719815.1 Christensenellaceae bacterium | reverse complement strand
GCCTTGAATTTGAGCGTAATCATCGAGAACTGATCGTTTTCGTAATACGGGACGTACCAGCTGCTGTGCATAAACGGGACGGTGACGGCGGCGGCTGGCGCGAAAAATTCCTGGTCGTAGGTGTTGTTGGCTTCGAAGGGCCGCTCCCAGTCGCCCAGGTAATAGAGCGCGTTGGTGATGATCATGCGCGTTTCGGCGTTGGGCTCTTCCGGGAGTATGCTGTCAATTTTGCCGTGCGTTTTTTCCCTGGCCCATGCGTTGACGGCTTTCATCGCGCCGGGGTTGGCGAGCGGCTTTATGTCCGCCATGTATTCTTCTGTGCACGTTTTGATGTACTCTTCCCTGGATGCGTAGTCGCGGAGCAGCCAGAGCGCGTTGGCCGCCGCCATGCCGCCGGTGTTGGCGCGCCACATCAGCGATTTGCACGCCGCGGTGATCTGCTCGTCCGTAAGGCCCGAAAGGCCGAGAGCTTTTGTCATCTCCTCTTTGGTTTCGCCCTGCGCGCCGGCCCGCGCCATGCACAGCGCCAGCGTGATGCTGACGGGGGACAGCGCGAGGTTTTCATCCTCTTTGTATAGCCGGGACGCCGCCGATAGGCCAAAACTGCCCATGCCGGATACGAAGTTGCCGTCCAGCGGCGCAATGGTCTGCTCGGTCAGCTTGCCGTCGCGGCTGACAAGGCGGACAAAGGCGGGGCGCGCGGAGGGGGCGTTGCCAGCGGGTGCCGCGCACCCGGTCAGCAACAATGCAGCCGCGAAAACCATGGCGATAAGTTTTCTGAGCATGAAAGACTCCTCCAATAAGCGTTTTCCAATCAGATTGTTTTGACCATAAGACGAAACAGCCGGGAAAAGTGTTCCCGCAAAAAAGGCGGGCTGAAATATTTAGGCTATTGAATATTCATAAAACGTGTAGTAATATAGTGTCGGTAGTATTGTAGTATGGCAGGGTCTTTTTTGTTTGCCTGCATGATGAAGTATGGAAGGATGGTTTTGTTATGGCTGCACAAATCATTATTTTCTGCGCCTATGTCGTCATACTGCTGCTGATCGCATTCTTTTCCCGCAGGAAAACCAAAACAACGGATGACTTCATGTTGGGCGGCCGCAAGGTGGGCGCCTGGATGACGGCGTTTGCTTACGGCACGACGTATTTTTCCGCTGTGATTTTTATGGGATACGCGGGCAAATACGGCTGGAACCTGGGGCTTTCCGCCACGTGGATCGGCATTGCCAACGCGGTGCTTGGTACTTTCGTGGTGTGGCGGCTGATGGCGAGGCCCACCAGGCACATGACGCACCGGCTGGAGTCGTCCACGATGCCGGATTTCTTCATGAAGCGGTACAACTCGCCCGGCATGAAAATCGCGGCGGCGCTTATCATCTTCGTTTTCCTCGTACCCTATTGCGCCAGCGTTTATCAGGGGCTGGGGTATTTCTTTGAAAGCGTATTTAAGCTGCCGTATGAGTACTGCATGGTTGCGATGGCGGTGCTGACCGCGGTGTACCTGCTGGCAGGCGGGTATATCGCGACGGCGATGACGGATTTTGTTCAGGGCATCGTCATGATCGTCGGCGTGGTGGTGATGGTGGCGATGGTGGTGACGCGTCCCGAGGTGGGCGGGATCTCCGAAGGCCTGGCGAGGATAGCCGCGATACCCGAAGCAGGGCCGGGGCTGGCGTCGCCGTTCGGTTCGCCGCAGAACGCCGTGCTGCTGATATCGCTGATACTGCTCACAAGCCTCGGCACCTGGGGCCTGCCGCAGATGGTGCATAAGTTCTACGCGATCAGGGACAACAAGGCCATCACACGCGGTACGGTGATATCCACGCTGTTTGCGCTTATCATCGGCGGTGCGGCTTACTTTACGGGTTCGTTCGGCCGCCTGTTCCTGGCGGAAGCGCCTGAGAACCTGGACACGGTGATGCCGCAGGTTTTGAACGCGGCGCTGCCGCCCGCGATGCTGGGGCTGATACTCGTGCTGCTTTTGGCCGCTTCGATGTCCACGCTGTCGTCGCTGGTTTTGGTATCGTCGTCGTCCATAGCTCTGGATTTGGTGAAGGGCGTCTGGAAGAAGGACATGAAGGATAAGAGCATAATGCTGCTGATGCGCGTGCTGTGCGGCGTGTTCGTGCTGGTGTCGCTGGTGATCGCGCTGTTGCAGCCCGCCGCGATTGTGACGCTGATGTCGTACTCGTGGGGCGCGCTGTCCGGCTGCTTCCTGGCGCCGTTCCTGCTGGGCGTGCGCTGGAAAGGCATGACAAAGGCGGGAGCGTGGGCCGGGATTATCACTGGCCTTGCGGTGGTGGTGCCGCTCATGATACTGGGCTCGATAGGCGGCGTACTCCCCGCGTGGCTCAGCCCGCCGGCGATCGGCTCCATCGCGATGCTGCTGTCGCTGGTGGTGACGCCTGTGGTGAGCGCGGCGACCAGGAAGTTCGACGAAGCGCACATCGAGAAGGTGTTCGGCGAAGCGCCGGAAAAAGCCGAGGTCGCGAAAGCGCGGGCCGCGGAAGCCGAAGCGTAATAGACTCAGGACAAGCAAAAGCGGGACTTGATTATCGGTCCCGCTTTTATTGCGTTTATTGGGATAATATAGGCCGTTTGCTATATCGTCATCGTCCAGCCGAATATGTCTTCCTCGCGGCCGTACTGGATGCCCGTCAGCTTGTCGTACAGCTGTCTGGTGAGCTCGCCCATTTTTCCACCGTTGATGCGGATGACCTTATCCTCCCACTTCATGCCGCCCACCGGGCTGATGACCGCGGCGGTGCCGGTGCCGAACACTTCCTCCAGGCCGCCCTTCTCGTGTTCCTCGAATATGTCGGCGATGGCGAGGCGCTCTTCGCGCACGTTGACGCCGAATACTTCTTTTGCGAGGCGGATCACCGAATCGCGCGTGATGCCGGCCAGTATGGTGCCTTCCAGCGGCGCGGTGAAAAGCTCGCCGCGGATCTTGAAGAAGATATTCATCGAGCCCACTTCTTCCACGTATTTGCGCTCCTTGCCGTCCAGCCACAATACCTGCGAATAGCCCATCTTGTGCGCGAGTTCACCGGCAATCAGGCTGGCAGCGTAGTTGCCGCCTGTTTTGGCGAAGCCCATGCCGCCCACCACAGAGCGCACGTATTCGTCTTCCACGTAGATGTCCACCGGCTCCAGGCCGGATGCGTAATAGGCGCCCACCGGCGAAAGGATGATGTAGAAGATGTATTCCTCGCCCGCCTTGACGCCAAGATACGGGTCCGTCGCGATGATCGTCGGGCGAATGTACAGCGACGTGCCTTCCGAGTGCGGTACCCAGTCCTGCTCGATGCGCAGAAGCTGCACCAGAGCGTCCAGCGCGAATTTCTCGTCGATCTCGGGGATGCACAGGCGCCTGGCGGACACGTTCATGCGTTTGAAATTGTCCCACGGGCGGAACAGCTTGATGCCGTCCGGTGTGCGGTACGCCTTGAGGCCTTCGAATATCGTCTGGCTGTAATGAAACACCAAAGCCGCCGGCGAGAGCGAGAAATTCTCGTAGGGGCGGATTTCGGCATTATGCCAGCCGATGCCTGCTTTGTACTGTACGGTGAGCATATGATCCGTAAACAGCCTGCCAAAGCCCAGCTTGGATTCGTCCTGCGGTTTCTGCTTCAGGTTTTCAGCCGGTTTCACCTTGATCTGCATAATGCCATCTCCTGTTAATAAAAACGTCTAGTGTATTTTATCCTCTCGGATCGCATAAGTCAACCCGAAGGGCTGCCGGGGTTTGCTGAATAGGGCATAACAGGCGCCCGCCGCTATCATGCAAAGGCTTTTGCGATATTTGGGTTAGTGCACCACCTGCCGCATATTGAACCTATGCAAATCATATCTTTACTGATATAATATCATCCAAATGAAAGAAGGGGCCACATCATGGGCATTTTGGAATCGATTGTTCTGGGGATCGTCCAGGGACTCACGGAATTTCTGCCCGTTTCCAGCAGTGGACATCTGGTATTGTTGCAGAACGTTTTTGGCCTTTCCGAACCGCAGCTTTTTTTTGACACCATGCTGCACCTCGGCACGCTGGTTGCGGTGGTGGTGGTCATGTGGCAGAGCATACTGGACCTGTTCCGAAAGCCGATCCGGCTTTTATATCTCGTGATTGCGACGCTGCCGGCGATCATCGTGACGCTGCTGTTCAAGTATTTCATCGAGAGCACGTTTACCGGCAGGTACCTGGGCTACGGCTTTCTGCTGACGGCGGTGTTCCTCACGGGTGCGGAGCTGCTATCCGCCCGGATCCAAAAGCGCCGGAAGGTGCAGGCGGGCGCCGCGCTGGGCATGGGCGTGATGCAGGCCGTCGCGCTGTTCCCGGGCGTATCGCGCTCCGGCTCCACCATCGCGGGCGGGCTGGTCCTGGGCGTGGGCCGGCGGGAGGCTGCGGCGTTTTCCTTCCTGATGTCCCTCCCCGCGATTCTGGGCTCCGTGGTGCTGCAGGGATATGAGGTGTTCAAGGAGCAGGCATTGCCTGCTGACATACTTTCTACCGTCATCGGCACGGCATGCGCTGCCGTATCGGGATTTTTCGCCATTAAATTCATGATTGCGCTGGTTTCCAAGAAGAAGCTGTACGGCTTTGCCGTCTATGTGGCGATCCTGGGAATTTGGGTATTGCTGGATCAGTACGTGTTTCACCTTATAAGCTGGGCATAATAATCGAAGCAAATCATTTCGCAAGAGGTTGCTGCCATGCTGGATTTTTCCTTTGAGCCGTACCGGCAGGAAATGATCGAGACGCTGAAGGAATTCATTAAAATCGAAAGCGTCAAAAGCGCCGGCCAGCCCAACATGCCTTACGGAAAGGGAATATTTGACGCGCTGATGTTCGTCCAAAGCACCGCGGAGCGCATGGACTTAGATTGCGTCAACCTTTTTGGGCACATGGCGTATGTGGACTATGGAGAAGGCGAGGAGATGCTGGGCATACTCACGCACATCGACGTGGTGCCCAAGGGTGAAGGCTGGACAGTGCCCGCGTTTGAAGGCGTGGAGAAGGACGGCCGCATCTACGGCCGCGGCGCGATTGACAACAAAGGGCCTGCCGTCGCCGCGCTGTACGCGCTGAAAGCCTTAAGCGACAACTGCGCGCAGATTAACAAGAAGGTGCGGCTGATATTCGGTGCGGACGAGGAATCCGGCTGGGCGGATATGGACTTTTACAAGCAGCACGAGCCGTGGCCCGACATCGCGTTTTCCCCGGACGGCGAATATCCTGTGATCAACTCGGAGAAGGGGCTGCTGCACGTGCAGCTGAAGCTCACGGCCGAGCCCAATACCGACGGCGTATACGTGAGCAGCATCAACGCGGGCACGCGCGTCAACGTGGTGCCCAACAAGGCAGACTGCACCATCAAAGCCCCGCTTGCCATCATACAGAAAAGCCTTTCGTCTTATGTGTGTCCCGTGGGTGCTGAGTTTGCCTGCGAGGACGCAGGAGAAGGTCTGGTGCATATCGCGGTGACCGGCAAAAGCGCACACGGTTCGCGGCCCGACCAGGGCGTCAACGCCGCGGCGGCGCTGATCGCTTACCTTGGGACGCTGCCGCTGTGCGCGGGCGAGATATCCCAGGGGATTTACGATATCGCGTCGAAAGTCGGCGTTTATGTGCACGGCGAGCCGCTGGGTCTGGACGTGTCCGACCAGTCGGGTCGGCTGACGATGAACCTGGGCACGGTGTCGCTTTCCGGCGGTAAGCTGAAGGCCGGGGTGGATATCCGCTATCCCATGTCGCTGACCGCCCCGCAGGTCAAGGAGAAGCTGGAAGCCGCGTTTTCCCCGCGCTTTGAAGTGAGTTACCTGCACGCGCTGGACCCGCACTATGTGCCCGAGGACAGCGAGCTGATCATAAAGCTCAAGGAAGCTTATACCGAGGTGACCGGCGAGGAGGCCTACTGCATCTCCATCGGCGGCGCCACCTATGCGCGCGCGTTTAAAAACGCCGTGACGTTCGGGCCGGTGTTTCCGGGTCAGCCCAGCGTGGAGCACGGGCCGGACGAATACATCGAGATCGACGCGCTGGTCAAGAACGCGCAGATCATCGCGAACGCGATTCTCAAGCTATGTGAGTAGCGTTATGCGTTATTGGGGCAAGCTGAAAACTGAAGACCGGATCATCCGCGACCTGGTCCATGAGGACAATGATTTCGCTTCCGCGCTGGTGGCGTTGTGCAATGGGTTTGATATTTCCAAGCCCATCGTGTGCGACAAGCATTTAAAGGAACTGCGCATGTTCCGGCGGACTGTATTTTTCCCCGACGATTTTGTGGAGAGAGTGGATTTCGACACGCTGGAGATTGAAATATTTGACAACAAAAAAAGCAAAGCTTTGTGATAACGCGGCGGTATTTTGCGGATACTAACTCCGAAAGGAGTTGATTTGTTTGAATATCGTTGCGATGATACTGGTCATAATCGGCGCGATAAACTGGGGCCTGATCGGGTTCTTCCAGTTTGATCTCATTGCGGCCATATTTGGCGGCCAGGATGCCATTATTTCAAGGATTATTTACGCTTTGGTGGGACTAGCCGGCCTTTGGGCAATTGTACTGATTCCAAGGGTCAGGCACAGGGACAAATAAAATTGCCTAGCTGGCGATAACATCAGATGACATGAAGATAGAAAAATAGTGAGCTTCAAAAGGAGCGAAGGCGTGAAAAAACGGCCTTCGCTTCAGCATGCCGAAAAACTGCGTCTTATTGCGAAGGCAAACAAAGCCTTCGTTTTTTGTATCCTTTTTACGGTACTTTGCCGGCGACACGTAAACGGCGGCATACCGACTTTGGGGACAGGCCTTGACAGGGGCAGCGGACGGGTTTTAATCTAATAGTTTGTAAACAATGTGTGAAACAAGTGCACAATTCATATTTTGTACCGATTTTTCGAGTATGATGATGTTGAGGCTATGGTGAAGTTTTGTCAGTTTGAAACGCATTGTCATACGGCGGAGACCAGCCCATGCGGCGTGCTGTCTGCCGTGGAGGTCGTGGAAGGCATGAAGGCGGCCGGCTATGCGGGGACGTTTATTACGGACCATTTCTGTTCCCGTTTTTTCGAAAGGGGCGGGATGGCAGCGTTGCCCTGGGAGGAGCAGGCGGAACGCTTTCTGACGGGTTACCGGGCGGCGAAACGGCACGGAGATAAAATCGGCGTCAAGGTGTTTCTGGGGCTGGAGGTGCAGCTTGACGGTTCGCCGAAAGAGTTTCTGGTGTACGGGCCGGATGAGGAGTTTATCATTTCGGCGGGGCCGATTTACCGGCTGCCCCTTCCCGAGTTTTATAGGCTGATGCATGAGAACGGGTTCCTGGTGTTTCAGGCGAATCCTTACCGCTTTGGATGCTCGCCCGGTAATCCGGCGTATTATGACGGGATCGAGATCGTCAACGCGCAGCCGAGGAACAGGAGCCACAACCCTTTGGCGTTAAAGTTTGCGGCGGAGCACGACATCATGATTATCGCGGGCGGGGACGTGCATATGGCGTGCGACATCGGCCGGGCCGGCATCATGGTGCCGGAGACGGTGGACAGCGTGGAAGATTTCATCGCGTTTTACCGGGAAGTGCGCAGGCCGGAGTTGATTATTACCTGCGGTGTGGGCATGGACTGCGACACCGCTATCTGAGGGAGTGACATATATATGCTTGGCGGGATATTTTTGGGGCGGAACGGCCCTGATCACCTATCATTTGCACTGCTGATAGCGGCGATGGTATTGAGCTTTATCCCATGGCCTTATATGTTCATTATTTGCATCGCTCTGACGCTGCTCGCAGTGGGGCGCATGTTTTCAAAAAATATCGAACAGCGGCGCAAGGAAAATTTAGTTTTGCTGAGGCTGGTTAATAATGCGAAATCATGGTATTATAGGATTAGCGCGCGCCGGCAGCAGGCGAAGCAGTACAGGATATTCAAATGTCCGCAGTGCGGCCAGAAGCTGCGCGTGCCGCGGGGCAAGGGCAAGGTATCCATCAAGTGTTCAAAATGCGGGAACAAGTTTTTGAGGACCACCTGAGCGCCCGCAGCAATACAAACAGAATCAAAAGGGGAAACGAATTATGACGGTTACGAAGGATATGACGATTGGCGAGTTGCTGATGATGGACCGCGGGTGCGCTGTGGTGCTGATGGAAGCCGGCATGCACTGTGTGGGTTGCCCGGCGTCCGCGGGGGAGACCCTCGAGGAAGCGGCGGCTGTGCACGGCTTTGACGTGGATGCCCTGGTGGACAAGCTCAACGCTTATTTTCAAAATAAAAATGAGTAAGGAGAAAATAACGATGAAGAAGTACGAATGCACCGTTTGCGGCTATGTGTACGACCCGGCAGAAGGCGATCCGGACAACGGCGTGGCGCCCGGCACGGCCTGGGAAGATGTGCCTGACGATTGGGTATGCCCGCTGTGCGGCGCTTCCAAGGATATGTTTGAAGAAGTGTAAGCCTTAGGGCTACGGGCTTATCAATTGAAGCAAGGTTTAAAGCAGCGCGCGGAACATTATGTCTTGCGCGCTTTTGCATATACGCCGGATTCAGGTGAGGCGTTGGGCTGATTCCCGGCAAACAAAAAACGCGGCCCCGTTGATGAGGCCGCGCAGAAAAAAGTTATAATCCTCTGATCTGGTCAAACGGCCAGATAACGAACACCGCCCTGCCGAGTATCATGCTGACGGGCAGCGGCCCGATGCTGCCGTTGGTGGAGTCCATTGAAGCGTTGCGGTTGTCGCCCATCACGAACACGGAATGCTCCGGCACTGTGACGGGTTCCATGCTGTGCTCCAGATAGCCGGAGAAGTAATTGGTGTCCGGAACGCCGTTGATGTAGAGCGTGCCGTCCCTGATTTCGATGGTGTCGCCCGGCGTGCCGATGACGCGCTTGACGAACGTCTCCGTGCGGTTCGGGTAATAGCAGATGACGATGTCGCCGTAGCGCGGCTCTTCAAACCAGTAGGTCACCTTCTCCATAAACACGTATTCGTTGGTGTGCAACGTGGGCAGCATGGAATCGCCGTCCACGCGGATGAACTCGAACACAAATAAACGCAGCGCCAAGGCGATGGCGACTGCCGCGACCAGCGATATCACCCATCCCCAAAACTCGCGCCTGCGTTCCAGCGCTTTTTGCTGCATGCGCGATATTTCTTCCCGGTTGTCTTCCGTGTCAGTTTTTTGGTTGCTCATCAGGCAGTATCCTTTTCAGTCGTTTAATAAATGTTTCGTGCGGGAGCATCACGATGTGGCGACAGCCCAGGCACCTTATTTTGACGTCCATGCCCACGCGTATCACGCGCCATTTGTTCTCCCCGCAGGGATGCGGCTTTTTCAGCTGCACGATGTCGTTCAGATGATACTCCATACCGGCCTCCGCCTATTTGCTGATAACCACACGGTGCGGGAACGGTATTTCCACATGGCTGCGGGCGAATTCCTCCACAATCCTGCGGCGCAACGCGCGCTCCGTTTCCCAGTGGGTGAGCGGCTTGACGCGGACGATCATGCGCAGCACCATGCTGGATTCTCCCAGCTCAATTATACCGAGAACGTGGGGCTCTTCAAGTATATTATCGTGTGACGCCATATATTCTAAACCCACCGACCGCATGATGGAGCAGGCTTTCTCGATGTCGGTACCGTATGCGACGGAGATGTCTATCACCGCCACGCTGTCGCTGGTGGAGTAGTTGACCAGTTTGGATATGTTGCCGTTGGGGATGGTGACCACCTCGCCGGTGAACCGCCGCAGGCTGGTGGTGCGCAGCGTGATGGCGGTGACTGTCCCTTTCTCGCCATCCACCTCGATATAGTCGCCCACGGCGTATTGGCCTTCGAACAGCAGGAACAGGCCGGAAAACACGTCCTTAACAAGGCTCTGCGCGCCGAAGGCCACGACGATGCCGCCGATGCCCGCCGCGGCCAGCAGCGAAGCGACCGCCGTACCCAGCCCCAGCACGCCGAGTATGCTCATGAACGCGATGAAATAGACGGCGTATTTGATGACGGATTCAACCACCGAGCGCACGGTCTCGGCCTTGCGGGCCGCCGCAGAGCCGGGCTTGCGCGCCGCCCGGGCTTTCAGTATCCGCCGGGACAGGCGCTTCAGCACGACGATCACGATGTACGCGGCAAGGATGATGAGGGCAATCTTGATGATTGCGAAAAGTATATCCCCGGAGCGGGCGCCAAGGTCGTCCCAGAACTGTTTGACGCTGCTAATCGCTTTTTCGACAAAACTCTCCATTGAGGCCTCCCAATGCGCCTATTATAGCACAGCGCGGATGATACCGCCAGCGCTCCGAATATGCAGAAATAATCGTTATTTACAAATTGTTTAATAAACCTGTATTGTTATTGTCGCCTGAGTATGTGAGAATAAACCTGACTAACGCCAGGAGGAAATGTTTTTGAAAAGGTTTGTTTTGATTGTATGCCTGCTGCTGGCTGCGGCGCTGGCATTCGGCGGGTGCAGCCAGCAGGGTTCCGACGCGCCCACGGAGAGCAGCGGCGCGGAGAAGATCGTCGCCAAAGTGAACGGCGAGACCATCACATATGATGAGTATTATACGGTTTTGTCGCAGATTCTGAATTACATCGGGGTATCTGCCGACAGCGCTGACGCGGATTACTACAAGGAAGACGTGGTGAGCCAGCTCGTCTACGAGAAAGTGCTGAGGAAAAAGCTCACCGATGAAGGGTATATGAACCTCACGGCCGAGCAGAATGCCCAGGCCGAGCAGAACGCGACCGAGAGTTTCAAGGCGTATATCGAGTCCAGCTATTATGACGAGATTCAGGACATGCTGGGCGACGACTATACCGATGCGGAATACGACGTTGCGGTGGAGAAGGTGATGCAGGAACACCTGCAGGAGGAGCTGGATAAAGCCGGCATGACGTGGGAAGAGCTGCTGGACAGCTACCGGCTGCCCATTGCCGAAGAGGCGGCCAGGGCTGAGCTGACGGCGGATGCGGTGCCAACCGAGGACGAGGTGAAAAAGAGGTACGACGAGTACGTGGCAGCGGATAAAGCGGATATGGAGGAAGACCCCACCGTGTATGAGTCCGCCGTGATGGACGGCACCACTATATATTATTATGTGCCCGGCGGGCTGCGGCTGATCAAGCACGTGCTGATCAAAATCGACGAGGAAACCAGCGACGCTGTCGCCCTGCTGCGCGACAACGGCTTTGACGCGCAGGCGGACCTGCTGCTGGAAAGCGCGCTGGCGGATATTCAGGCCAAGGCGGACGAGTTGCTCGCCAAGATACAGTCCGGCGAGATGACGTTTGACGAGGCCGTCGCGCAGTACAATGAGGACATCGGTATGCCGGAGGGCGGCTATCCGGTATCCAAAGATTCGGGCTCGTATATGGAGGCATTCGTGACGGGGGCGTACGCGCTCGCGAATGTCGGCGACATATCGGGCCTGGTTGCCACCGACTATGGTTACCACATACTGCTGTATGCGGGCGATACCGTGGCCGGTCCGGTGCCGTACGAGTCTGTGAAGGACGAGATCTATGAAACGCTGAAGGCGACGCTGCAGTCGGAAAGGTGGAACGAGATTACCGACGAGTGGGTGGCGCAGAGCGACGTGCAGTTTTATCCGGAAAACTACTGAGCACGGCGCAAAGCGGGCTATGCGTGCAACAGGGTGGTATTTTTGCCGGGAATGATGTATACTGTTGGCACCGCTTTTTGAAACGAGGAACAAACAATGCGTAGGTGCGATATAGGCGGCCAGGGCGTGCTGGAAGGCGTCATGATGCGGGCGCCTGCGATGTGCGGCCTGGCGGTGCGCAAGGCGTCGGGCGAGATCGTGTATGAGAAGCAGCCGGTGACGCCGATATCCAAAAGGAATAAGTTTTTCGGCCTGCCCATCGTGCGGGGCGTGGCGTCGCTGGTGGACATGCTGGGCTTCGGCGTACAGACGATTACCAAGTCCGCCAAGCTGTTTGACGAGCAGGCGGAGGATTACAAGCCGAGCAAGCTGGAGCATTTTATCGCCAAAAAGTCGGGCAGGGACG